>NZ_QUML01000070.1:0-5599 GCF_010907025.1 Rhodopseudomonas sp. BR0G17
AGCTGTGCCTGGGGACCCCCACCCCCTACCCCTCCCCGCAAGGGGGAGGGGAGCGCACTGCGACGCGTGGCGTACTTACACGATCTCGGCCAGCACCTTCTCCACCGCTTTTCGCTCCTCGGCCGTCAGCGCGGCTTGCGGCGGGATGGGATCGCCAACGTCGTAGCCTTGCAGCGCCAGGCCGGCCTTGATGCAGGCGGCGAGGTTGAATTTGGCGAAGGCTTCGTTGACGCGCCACAGTTTGCGCTGCAGCTTCAAGGCCTCGTCCCAGCGCTGCGCCTTGCACAGTTCGTACAGCTCAACGCTCTGGCGCGGCGCGATGCAGGCAGGGCCGGCCATCCAGCCGACGCCGCCGATCAGCATCACCGCGGCAGGAATATGCGCCGAGGCCGAGAACACCTGCAGCGCGTCGCCGCAGCGATTGATGATCGACAGCAGCCGCCCGGTATTGGTCGAGGCGTCCTTGATGTAGCGAATCCGCGGATGCTCGGCGAGCCGCGCGATCACGTCCAGCGTCAGATCGGAGCGCTGGAATTGCGGGTTGGTGTAGATCACCACCGGGATATCGACCGCATCCGCGATCGCGCGGAAATAGCTTTCGATCTGCGCGTCCTTGAGCGGGAAATACGCTTCGAGAATCGCCAGGATGCCATCGGCGCCGAGCTTCTCGTACAGTCTGGCCTGCGCAACCGCATCCGCCACCGAGGTCGAGGCGACCCCGGCAACCACCGGCACGCGGCGCTGCGCGGCTTCGATCGTCGCCCGCACCACTGCCTCGCGCTGTGCGGTGCCGAGATAGGCGAATTCCCCGGTCGAGCCGAGCGGCGTCAGCCCGTGCACACCCGCCTGGATCAGATCGTCGCACAGCCGGCCCATCACATCGGCGCGAACGCGGCCCTCCGCATCGACCGGAGACACCAGATAAGGGAATACGCCGTGAAAATCCGCCATCATCCAATCCGTCACTTGTCCACACCCGGCCACCGGAACCGGCGCCCCCGCCTATCCAGCGCAATCCGCCCGGCGCCGCAAGGCGGAAACGTGCTAAGCCTGCCCGACCCACCCTGAACGAGACCTGCCGATGACCTCTGCCCTGCCCCGTGCCGCCAACCAGCAACCGCCGGTCGCGCCGCGCCGTCCGCATAGCTTCACCACCCACGGCATCACGCTGACCGACGACTATGCCTGGCTGAAAGATCCGAACTGGCAGGAGGTGCTGCGCGATCCGTCGCTGCTCGATCCCGACATCCGCGCCTATCTCGAAGCCGAGAACGGCTACACCGACAGCTTGCTCGGCCACACCACGAGTTTGCAGAAGAAGCTGGTCGCGGAGATGCGCGGCCGGATCAAGGAGGACGACTCCAGCGTCCCCTCACCGGACGGCCCCTACGCTTACTTGCGTAAATATCGCGAGGGCGGCCAGCACCCGCTGTACGGCCGCGTCGCCCGCGACGGCGGCGGCGAGATCGACATCATCCTCGACGGCGACGAACTCGCCAAGGGCCACGACTACTTCCAGTTCGGCGACCGCCGGCATTCGCTCGACCACAAGCTCGAAGGTTGGAGCGCCGACACCAAGGGCTCCGAATACTACACCATCCGCGTCCGCGACTGGGCGACCAAGCAGGATCTGCCCGACGTGGTCGAGGAGACCGACGGCGGCCTGGTGTGGACCGCGGATTCGACCGCGTTCTTCTACGTCAAGCTCGACGACAACCACCGCCCGATGCAGGTGTGGCTGCACAAGCTCGGCACGAAGCAGGCCGACGACCTTCTGATCTATGAAGAGCCGGACTCCGGCTGGTTCACCCACATCCACGAAAGCACCAGCGGCCGGTTCTGCGTCATCGCCGGCGGCGATCACGAGACCTCCGAGCAGCGGCTGATCGACGTCTCCGATCCGACCGCGCCGCCGCGCCTGGTCGCCAAGCGCGAACTCGGCGTGCAGTATTCGCTCGGCGACCGCGGCGACGAACTGTTCATCCTCACCAATGCCGACGGCGCGATCGACTTCAAGATCGTCACCGCGCCGCTGGCCCAGCCGACCCGGGACAATTGGCGTGACCTGATCCCGCACCGCGCCGGGATCTATGTGATCGATTTCGATCTCACCACCGGCCATCTGATCAGGCTGGAGCGCGCCAATGCGCTGCCGTCGATCACCATCCGCGATCTCAAAACCGGCGACGAACACGCCATCGCGTTCGCCGAGACCGCTTATTCGCTCGGCACCATCGGCGGCTACGAGTTCGACACCACGAACTTGCGGTTCTCGTATTCGTCGATGACGACGCCGTCGGAAGTCTATGACTACGACATGGCCACGCGGCAGCGCGTGTTGCGCAAGCGCCAGGAGATTCCCTCGGGCCATAATCCAGCCGACTACGTCACGACCCGGATCATGGCAAAGGCGGACGACGGCGCCGAGGTGCCGGTGTCGATCCTGCATCGGGCCGGCCTCAAGCTCGACGGCCAGGCGCCTCTGCTGCTGTACGGCTACGGCTCCTACGGTCATGCCATGGGCGCCGGCTTTTCGGCCAACGCGCTGTCGCTGGTCGACCGCGGCTTCGTCTATGCGATCGCCCATATCCGCGGCGGCGCCGACAAGGGCTGGGGCTGGTATCTCGACGGCAAGCGCGAGAAGAAGACCAACTCGTTCGACGACTTCGCCGCCAGCGCCCGCGCGTTGATTGCGGCGAACTACACCTCGCCCAAACGCATCGTCGCGCACGGCGGCAGCGCCGGCGGCATGCTGATGGGCGCGGTCGCCAATCGCGCCGGTGAGCTGTTCGCCGGCATTGTCGCCGAGGTGCCGTTCGTCGACGTGCTCAACACCATGCTGGACGACACCCTGCCGCTGACGCCTCCCGAGTGGCCGGAGTGGGGCAATCCGATCCAGAGCGAAGCCGACTTCAAGACCATCCTGTCGTATTCGCCCTACGATAACGTCGCCGCCAAAGAGTATCCGGCGATCCTGGCGATGGGTGGCCTCACCGATCCGCGCGTCACCTATTGGGAGCCAGCCAAATGGGTCGCGCGGCTGCGCGCCACCATGACCGGCGGCGGCCCGGTGCTGCTGCGCATCAACATGGGCGCCGGCCACGGCGGCGCCTCCGGCCGCTTCAGCCGCCTCGACGAAATCGCGATCGTCTATGCCTTCGCGCTGTGGGCGGTCGGCTTGGCTGACGCGAGCGCGTGAGCGTGGCATAAAGCCATTCAGAGAGCCTCTCCCCGTCATTGCGAGCGAAGCGAAGCAATCCAGAAGCGCCGAGCACTGAGCCTGGATTGCTTCGTCGCTCCGCTCCTCGCAATGACGGAGACCAACTAACAAGTTTTCAGGAAACAACCCGAGCACATCATGGCCGCACCCAAACCGCCCGGATTTGAAACCCTCAGCCTGCACGCCGGGCAGCATCCCGATCCGCTGACCGGCTCGCGCGCCGTGCCGATCTATCAGACCACCTCCTACGTATTTCAGGACACCGACCATGCCGCGGCGCTGTTCAACATGGAGCGGCCCGGCCACCTCTACACGCGGATTTCCAACCCGACGATCGCGGTGCTGGAAGAGCGGATCGCCGCGCTGGAGAACGGCGTCGGCGCGGTCGCAACCGCGAGCGGCATGGCGGCGCTGCATCTGGCGATCGCGACGCTGCTGAGCGCCGGCGACCACATCGTCGCGTCATCGTCGCTGTACGGCGGCACGATCAACCTCTTGGCGCACACGCTGCCGCGGTTCGGCATCACCACCACCTTCGTGGCGCCGCGCGATCATGCCGGCCTTGCAGCGGCGATCCAGCCGAATACCAGGCTGATGATCGGCGAGACCATCGGCAATCCGGGCCTCGAAGTGCTCGACATCCCGAAGGTCGCGGGAATCGCCCACGAGGCGAAGATTCCGCTGTTGATCGACAACACCTTCGCGACGCCTTACCTGAGCAAGCCGATCGAGCTCGGCGCCGACATCGTGATGCATTCGGCGACCAAATGGCTCGGTGGCCACGGCATCGCGATCGGCGGCGTGCTGGTCGACGGCGGCCGGTTCGACTGGCGCGGCTCCGGCAAGTTTCCGACGCTGACTGAGCCCTATGCCGGCTATCATGACGTCGTCTTCGACGAGCAGTTCGGCCCGACCGCCTTCGTCATCCGCGCGCGGATGGAAGGCCTGCGTGACTTCGGCGCCTGTCTTTCGCCGACCAATGCGTTCCAGTTGCTGCAGGGCATCGAGACGCTGCCGGTGCGGATGGATCGGCACGTCGCCAACACCAAGGCGGTGCTCGACTTCCTCCAGGCCAACAAGGCGGTCGATTGGGTGCTGCATCCGACGCTGGAGAACCACCCCGACTACGAACTGGCCAAGACGCTACTGCCGAGCGGTGCCGGCTCGATCATCTCGTTCGGCATCAAGGGCGGCCGCGCTGCCGGGCGTAAGTTCATCGAAGCGCTGCGGCTCACCAGCCATCTCGCCAATGTCGGCGACGCCAAGACGCTGGTGATTCATCCGGCCTCGACCACGCATCAGCAGATGAGCGCCGAGCAATTGAAGGCCGCCGGCATCGGCGAGGAGCTGATCCGGCTGTCGGTCGGCATCGAAACCGCCGACGACATTATCGCTGACCTGGCGCAGGCTCTGCGCGTTTCGCAGAAGGGCTGAGTCATGCAGATCAAGGTCAACGGGACAGACACCTTTGTTGCCACCGGCGGCAAGCCGTTCGACGCGTCGCTGCCCGCCGCGGTGTTCATCCATGGTGCCGGCTTCGATCGCTCGGTGTGGGCGCTGCAGACGCGCTGGTTCGCGCATCACGGCTACGCCGTGCTGGCGCCGGACCTGCCCGGCCATGGCCGCTCGGCCGGCGAGCCGCTGAAGACGATCGCCGAGATGGCCGATTGGATCGCCGCGCTGCTCGACGCCACAGGCGCGCAGCCGGCCAAGCTGATCGGCCATTCGATGGGGTCGCTGATCGCGCTGGAGACCGCCGCGCGGCACCCGGCCAAGGTGGCGTCGTTGGCGCTGATCGGCACCACCTCGACGATGGCGGTCGGCCCCGATCTGCTGAAAGCCGCCGAAGCCAACGATCCCGCGGCGGTTGCGATGATGACGATCTGGGGCCTTGGCCCGGATGCGGAGATCGGCGGCAACCTCGCTCCCGGCCTGTGGATGCACGGTGGCTCGGTGCGGGTGCTCGAAGCCAACAAGCCCGGGGTGATCTTCAACGATCTGTCCGCCTGCAACGACTACAAGGACGCGCTGACGGCGGCGGCGAAGGTGACGGTGCCGACGCTGTTCATCCCCGGCGAACGCGACATGATGACCCCGACCAAGAACGGCAAGACGCTGGCGGCCGCGATTGCGGGTTCACGCACCGTGATCCTGAAAGGCGTCGGCCACACCATGATGGTCGAGCGCCCCGACGACGTGCTGAAGGCGCTGCAGGGGTAACCGCTCTCTGGCCCCACGCTCGTCATTCCGGGGCGCTCGCGCCAGCGAGCGAACCCGGAATCCCGAGCTGTGGAGCACCCGACGTTTGCAACAACCTCTCTTCACCCTCCCCTGGAGGGGGGAGGGTCGGCGGGTAGCGCGCGAAGCGCGGTACTCGCC
>NZ_QUML01000071.1:2500-5527 GCF_010907025.1 Rhodopseudomonas sp. BR0G17
TAGGTGTCCGATTTCAGGAACTATTTCACTCCCCTCGTCGGGGTGCTTTTCACCTTTCCCTCACGGTACTGGTTCACTATCGGTCGCTGAGGAGTACTTAGGCTTGGAGGGTGGTCCCCCCATGTTCAGACAGGATTTCACGTGTCCCGCCTTACTCGAGCATCAATGGTCGCATTACTTGTACGGGGCTATCACCCTCTAAGGCTCTGCTTTCCTGACAGATTCCAATTGTCTTCCAATGATGACTGGCCTGGTCCGCGTTCGCTCGCCACTACTAGCGGAGTCTCGGTTGATGTCCTTTCCTCCAGGTACTTAGATGTTTCAGTTCCCTGGGTTCGCTTGAAACCTCCTATGTATTCAGAGATCTCATACCTTCTCTTGATAACCGGAAATCCAAACCCTCACGTCTCTTTCAAAACGCAAGGCCTTGGAGTTCCGGCTATCGAAGGTGGGTTTCCCCATTCGGAAATCCACGGATCAAAGCTTCTTCGCAGCTCCCCATGGCTTATCGCAGCGTAGCACGTCCTTCATCGCCTCTCAGCGCCAAGGCATCCGTCGAACACCCTTAAGGCACTTGATTGCTCTCATTATCAATGTCCACACACTCGGCAGAATGTACTTGCAAGCCATCCCGAAGGACGCATCTTGCAAACGGACATTGAATGAAAAGACCAGTTATTGCTTCGTAAGATCGAACCGATGGCGTGCGGTCAAGCTCGCCAACAAAGACCGTTTTACAACACGCAGGTCTTGCGACCGGCATGCGCCGAAAACGATCTGGAGATACGCGAACGGCGCCCGTAGATTGCTCTACAAGACCCGAACCCGGATCGATCTCCTCTTCACGATGTCAGAAAACCCGCCAGGCTGCGCATTGCGCAAAGCCGGCGAATACAAGTTGCGGACGATGAGCCATCGTCGCTGTCCGGATGACAGCAACGAGGCGAAGCCGAGGTCACGTTGATCTTAGTTACGATGATCTTCGTTCGATGATCGTCCATCTGGTGGAGCCAGACGGGATCGAACCGACGACCTCATGCTTGCAAAGCACGCGCTCTCCCAGCTGAGCTATGGCCCCGTAACCAGAAGACGAATGCTGCGCTCGACAAAATGGTGGGCCTGGGAAGACTTGAACTTCCGACCTCACGCTTATCAAGCGCGCGCTCTAACCAACTGAGCTACAAGCCCTCAGCACGAGAGGCCGCAAGCAAACCACCGGCCGGCATCCGCCAAACCGATCGACTTGCGCGCACCCCAGGCGCGTGTTCGTCCGCGAAGAAAGAGAAACGAAGACGGCGAAATCCCGCCAATGAGGCTCGTATGACTTAGAGCCTCTGATGTTTCTAAAACAGGTCGATAACAGCAAGCTGTTGAAGACCCATCCTTAGAAAGGAGGTGATCCAGCCGCAGGTTCCCCTACGGCTACCTTGTTACGACTTCACCCCAGTCGCTGACCCTACCGTGGCCGGCTGCCCCCATTGCTGGTTAGCGCACCGTCTTCAGGTAAAGCCAACTCCCATGGTGTGACGGGCGGTGTGTACAAGGCCCGGGAACGTATTCACCGTGGCATGCTGATCCACGATTACTAGCGATTCCAACTTCATGGGCTCGAGTTGCAGAGCCCAATCCGAACTGAGACGGCTTTTTGAGATTTGCGAAGGGTCACCCCTTAGCTTCCCATTGTCACCGCCATTGTAGCACGTGTGTAGCCCAGCCCGTAAGGGCCATGAGGACTTGACGTCATCCCCACCTTCCTCGCGGCTTATCACCGGCAGTCTCCTTAGAGTGCTCAACTAAATGGTAGCAACTAAGGACGGGGGTTGCGCTCGTTGCGGGACTTAACCCAACATCTCACGACACGAGCTGACGACAGCCATGCAGCACCTGTGCTCCAGGCTCCGAAGAGAAGGTCACGTCTCTGCGACCGGTCCTGGACATGTCAAGGGCTGGTAAGGTTCTGCGCGTTGCGTCGAATTAAACCACATGCTCCACCGCTTGTGCGGGCCCCCGTCAATTCCTTTGAGTTTTAATCTTGCGACCGTACTCCCCAGGCGGAATGCTTAAAGCGTTAGCTGCGCCACTAGTGAGTAAACCCACTAACGGCTGGCATTCATCGTTTACGGCGTGGACTACCAGGGTATCTAATCCTGTTTGCTCCCCACGCTTTCGTGCCTCAGCGTCAGTAATGGCCCAGTGAGCCGCCTTCGCCACTGGTGTTCTTGCGAATATCTACGAATTTCACCTCTACACTCGCAGTTCCACTCACCTCTGCCATACTCAAGACTTCCAGTATCAAAGGCAGTTCTGGAGTTGAGCTCCAGGCTTTCACCTCTGACTTAGAAACCCGCCTACGCACCCTTTACGCCCAGTGATTCCGAGCAACGCTAGCCCCCTTCGTATTACCGCGGCTGCTGGCACGAAGTTAGCCGGGGCTTATTCTTGCGGTACCGTCATTATCTTCCCGCACAAAAGAGCTTTACAACCCTAGGGCCTTCATCACTCACGCGGCATGGCTGGATCAGGCTTTCGCCCATTGTCCAATATTCCCCACTGCTGCCTCCCGTAGGAGTTTGGGCCGTGTCTCAGTCCCAATGTGGCTGATCATCCTCTCAGACCAGCTACTGATCGTCGCCTTGGTGAGCCATTACCTCACCAACTAGCTAATCAGACGCGGGCCGATCTTTCGGCGATAAATCTTTCCCCGTAAGGGCTTATCCGGTATTAGCACAAGTTTCCCTGTGTTGTTCCGAACCAAAAGGTACGTTCCCACGCGTTACTCACCCGTCTGCCACTGACGTATTGCTACGCCCGTTCGACTTGCATGTGTTAAGCCTGCCGCCAGCGTTCGCTCTGAGCCAGGATCAAACTCTCAAGTTGGACTTGAACTTTGAACCGGCTGATCACAACGTTTGACGAGGTCCCACCATCACCAGCAATCCGAAGATCGCCGGTTCGTCGCAGCGCTTCACAGCGCTCGCGAACATGGTGTTTCCTTGAAAACGTGTACCGCCGAAGTCTTTCGTCCGG
>NZ_QUML01000072.1:0-5499 GCF_010907025.1 Rhodopseudomonas sp. BR0G17
CCCCCGCCCCCTCCCCGCAAGGGGGAGGGGAGACGAGAGGCCGAGGCGAAACACTGACTGACTTGAACTGCTCACTTGAGCCCGCACCAACCCGAATTCGCGCTGAATTAGACCAACACGGACTGAGACGAGTAACCGAATGACCTTCGAAAAGACCCCGGGCTGGCTGGATTGGTACCAAGGCCCCTCGAAGCCGACCTTCAAGGTGCCGCCGGGCGCGGTGGATGCGCATTGCCATGTGTTTGGGCCGGGCGACGGGTTTCCGTTCGCGCCGGAGCGCAAATACACGCCGTGCGACGCGTCAAAGCAGCAGCTGTATGCGCTGCGTGATCATCTCGGCTTCGCCCGCAATGTCGTGGTGCAGGCGACCTGCCACGGCGCCGACAACCGGGCGATGGTCGACGCGCTGATCAATTCGGGCGGCAAGGCTCGCGGCGTTGCCACCGTGAAACGCAGTGTCACCGATGCCGAATTGCAGGTGATGCATGATGCCGGCGTCCGCGGCGTACGTTTCAACTTCGTGAAAAGGCTGGTCGACTTCACCCCGAAAGACGAACTGGTCGAGATCGCCGGGCGCATCAAAGAGCTCGGCTGGCACGTGGTGATCTATTTCGAGGCGGTCGACCTGCCGGAGTTGTGGGACTTTTTCACCTCGCTGCCGACCACCGTGGTGGTCGACCACATGGGCCGCCCGGACGTCACCAAGCCGGTCGACGGCCCCGAGTTCGAGCTGTTCGTCAAATTCATGCGCGAGCACGGCAATGTCTGGTCGAAGGTAAGTTGCCCGGAGCGGCTCTCGGTCTCCGGTCCGCCGGCGCTGAACGGCGAACAGAACGCGTATCGCGATGTCGTCCCGTTCGCCCGTCGCATCGTCGAGACCTTCCCGGATCGCGTGCTGTGGGGAACCGACTGGCCGCACCCGAACCTGAAGGACCACATGCCGGATGATGGCCTGCTGGTCGACTTCATCCCCCACATCGCGACGACGCCGGAACTTCAGCGCAAACTGCTGGTCGATAACCCGATGCGGCTGTACTGGCCGGAGGAGAAGTAATTCACCGCCGTCATTGCGAGCCACCGGGTCCGGCCTTTGGCCGGCCCGATGACAAGCTCCGCGAAGCAATCCAGAGCGCCGAGCACTGAGTTGGATTGCTTCGTCGCTTCGCTCCTCGCAATGACGAACCATAACCAAATTCCAGAGGAGACCCCGCCATGCCCCTCGACAAACCCTACAAGGACGTGCCCGGCACCACGATCTTCGATGCCGACATGTCGCGCCAGGGCTATCATCTCAACCAGTTCTGCATGTCGCTGATGAAGGCCGAGAACCGCGCCCGCTTCAAGGCGGACGAGCGCGCTTATCTCGACGAGTGGCCGATGAGCGAGGAACAGAAGCAGGCGGTGCTGGATCGCGACCTCAATCGCTGCATCGCGCTCGGCGGCAACATCTACTTCCTCGCCAAGATCGGCGCCACCGACGGCAAGAGCTTCCAGCAGATGGCGGGCTCGATGACCGGAATGACCGAAGAGGAATATCGCAACATGATGGTCGGCGGCGGCCGCCCGATCGAGGGCAATCGCTACGTCGGGGAGAAGAAGTAATGGCCCGTATCACCGCCAGCGTTTACACCTCGCACGTGCCGGCGATCGGTGCGGCGATCGACATGCAGAAGACCGGCGAAGACTACTGGAAGCCGGTGTTCAAGGGCTACGAGTTCTCCAAGCAGTGGCTGAAGGACCAGAAGCCCGACGTGATCTTCCTGGTGTTCAACGATCACGCCACCGCTTTCAGCCTCGACCTGATTCCGACCTTCGCGATCGGCACCGCGGCCGAGTATCAGCCGGCCGATGAAGGCTGGGGACCGCGGCCAGTGCCGAAGGTGATCGGCCATCCGCGGCTCGCCGGTCACATCGCCCACTCGGTGATCCAGGACGATTTCGACCTGACCATCGTCAACAAGATGGATGTCGATCACGGCCTCACCGTCCCGCTCAGCCTGATGTGCGGCGAGCCGCAGGCCTGGCCGTGCCCGGTGATCCCGTTCGCCGTCAACGTCGTGCAATATCCGGTGCCGTCGGGCCGGCGCTGCTACATGCTCGGCCAGGCGATCGGCCGCGCCATCCGGTCCTATGACGAAGATCTCAACGTGCAGATCTGGGGCACCGGCGGCATGAGCCACCAGCTCCAGGGGCCGCGCGCCGGCCTGATCAACCGCGAATGGGACAACGCCTTCCTCGATCAGCTGATCGCCGATCCCGAAGGCCTGTCGCAGAAGCCGCATATCGATTACGTCCGCGAGGCGGGCTCGGAGGGCATCGAGCTGGTGATGTGGCTGATCGCGCGCGGCGCGATGAGCGATGTCGCAGGCGGCCCCAAGCCCAAGGTCGCCCACCGTTTCTACCACGTCCCGGCCAGCAACACTGCGGTCGGCCACCTCATTCTGGAGAACGCCTGACATGGCAAAGACGATCAAGGTCGCCCTCGCGGGAGCGGGTGCGTTCGGCATCAAGCATCTCGACGGCATCAAGAACATCGACGGCGTCGAGGTGGTGTCGCTGATCGGGCGCCGGCTGGAGCCGACCCAGGAAGTCGCCAAGAAATACGGCATCGAGCACGTCTCGACCGAACTGTCCGACGCGCTGGCGATCAAAGAGGTCGATGCGGTCATCCTCTGCACGCCCACCCAGATGCATGCGCAGCAGGGCATCGACTGTCTGCGCGCCGGCAAGCACGTCCAGGTCGAAATCCCGCTGGCGGATTCGCTGGCGGACGCGCAGGCGGTGGTCGATCTTCAGAAGCAGACCGGCCTGGTGGCGATGTGCGGCCACACCCGCCGCTTCAATCCGAGCCATCAATACGTGCACAAGAAGATCAAGGCCGGCGAGCTGAACGTCCAGCAGATGGATGTGCAGACCTACTTCTTCCGCCGCACCAACATGAACGCACTCGGCCAGCCGCGCAGCTGGACCGATCACCTGCTGTGGCACCACGCCGCCCACACCGTCGATCTGTTCGCCTTTCAGGCAGGATCGCCGATCGTGAAGGCCAACGCCGTGCAGGGACCGATCCATCCCGATCTCGGCATCGCGATGGACATGTCGATCCAGCTCAAGGCCGCCAACGGCGCGATCTGCACGCTGTCGCTGTCGTTCAACAATGACGGTCCGCTCGGCACCTTCTTCCGCTACATTTGCGACAACGGCACCTACATCGCCCGCTACGACGATCTGGTGAACGGCAAGGAAGAGAAGATCGACGTCTCCAAGGTCGATGTCTCGATGAACGGCATCGAGCTGCAGGACCGCGAGTTCTTCGCCGCGATCCGCGAAGGCCGCGAGCCGAACGCCAGCGTCGCCCAAGTGCTGCCCTGCTACCAGGTGCTGCACGACCTCGATCAGCAGCTCGCCAAGGGCTGATCCTCCGCTCCTCCTTCGCTGCATCGCTGCGCAATGGCCGGGCTCGTCCCGGCCATTTTGCTTTGAAGCGCGGAACCATCGGCGCGCACGCAGTCCGGCCTTGTGTTTCCGAAGTGGAACCTTAGCTGCATCATGACGGTTGTCTTGGCGGATACCGAGACACACCCGTCAGGCGGAGGATACAGATGCAGAAGCGCAAATCCTTGTGGTCGTCGGGCGGCCGGACCGTCGCGATCGTCACCGCACTAGCGCTGGCCGTGCCGGCGCTCGAGCCCGCAGCGGCATTCGCTGCCGCTCCGACGACCAAGCTTCAAACCGCTGCACCGGCGAACGAGGCCGCTCCGCTGACCGATGTCAGCGCGCGCAAGCGCCGCTACGCCCGGCGTGGCGGCAACGGTAACGCGGCGGCTGCCGCCGCGTTTGTCGGGATCGTCGGCACCATCGGAGCGATCGCTGCCGCGCAGGCGCAGCGCGACGCCTATGAGAGCCGGTATCGCTACTACTATGGCGGCCCGGGTTATTACGGGGGACCGCGCTATTATGGCGCACCTTATGGCCCGCGACCGTACTACTACGGCTATTAACGCACCGAACCGACGCTCGGGCGCGCTCATCCTGCCTCTAAGGTTGGATATCGCGCCTGAGTTGCGTTAACACGACTGACATCGAAATCAGCTAAGCTGTTGAAATGGCTGATTCGCTTGAGCGCCTTTATCACGCCGTGCTCGCGGCGCGGGATCTCGATCCAGCGACGTCGCGGACGGCTCGGCTGTTTCAACGCGGCTCCGGCAAGATGGCCAAGAAGCTCGCCGAAGAGGCGATCGAAGTGGTGATCGACGCGGTCAACGGCAACCGCGAGGCGGTGATCCGCGAAAGCGCCGACCTGCTCTACAATCTCACCGTGCTATGGGCTTCGGCCGGCGTCCGCCCCGAGGATGTCTGGGCCGAGATGCGCCGCCGCGAGAACCTGCTCGGGATCGCCGAGAAGCTGCCGAAGACGCGCATCGGAAAGCCGCCGACGCCGCATGCCACCCGGCGCCCCGTGGTCGCGCAGGACGCCCGCGCGGTGCGCAAGCGTCACTGAACTCACGTCCTCTCTCCACTCGGCCTCCGGCATCCCGTTCTCCAGCATCTGTGCCTTTTGCGCCATGGACAAACCGGCGACGGAATGGTTGATCGCGCTCCATGCTGCGCAAAATCTACGACTGGTGCATCGACGCCGCCCACAAGCCCTACGCCCTCTGGATTCTCGGGCTGGTCTCGTTCGCGGAGAGCTCATTTTTTCCGGTGCCGCCGGATGTGATGCTGATTCCGATGTCGCTGGCGCGCCCGCAGCGCGCCTGGTTCTACGCGGCGCTGTGCACCGTGACGTCGGTGGCCGGCGGCGTGGTCGGTTATGCGATCGGCGCGCTGCTGTACGACTCGGTCGGGCACTGGCTGATCCAGCTCTACGGCTATGGCGACAAGGTCGAGGCGTTTCGCGCCGGCTACGCCGAATGGGGTGCCTGGATCATCCTGCTCAAGGGCCTCACCCCGATCCCCTACAAGCTCGTCACCATCACGTCGGGCTTTGCCGGCTACGACGTCTGGCTGTTCATCCTGTTCTCGATCATCGCCCGCGGCGGCCGATTCTTCATCGTCGCGGTCGTGCTGAACCGCTACGGCGTGGTGATCCGCGAGCAGATCGAGAAGCGGCTCGGCCTGTGGGTGACGATCGGCGCCGTGGTGCTGGTGCTCGGCTTCGTCATCGCCTTCAAACTGGTCTAGCGGAGACGGCGAATAGCCTTCTCTCTGCCGGCGCATCGGCGTAGGCTGGGCCATGCCCATCTCGAACCGCAGCTTGCGCTGGCGCCTCGTGCCGCGCCGCGTCGGCATTTTCACAGCCGCAATATTCGCCACAGCTCTGCTCGGCGGCCCCGCGCTGGCGCAGAATTACGCGCCCCCGCCGCCGGCCGACCGGCCTCCGCCGCCACCTCCACCGGCGCGCTCGGACAATCCGGGCCTGGTCGATGAAATCCAGAAGCTGCTGAAGACGCCGTCGTCGCTCCTGCCATCGACGTCGCTGCTGCCGTCGTTCGGCAG
>NZ_QUML01000073.1:0-4323 GCF_010907025.1 Rhodopseudomonas sp. BR0G17
AGGTAGGGGGTCGTCGGCAGCGTCAGATGTGTATAAGGGACAGGCGGAGGCCGGGGTGGGGGTCCCCAGGCACTGCAACTGGTGGACCCCCACCCCGGCCTCCGCTTCGCTCGGCCGACCCTCCCCGCAAGGGGGAGGGGTGCCACGAGCGCTTCGGCTACAAATTCAGGTCAAGACTTCCGTCCTTGATCGTCCTTCACCTTCGCCAGAATCCGATCAGCCTCCGTCCGCCAGTCCGGACTCCGCGCAAAGCCGGATGCGCCGCGGGGGCCGAACAGGCCTTCGTCGGCGAGGTCCGCGACCCACGCCTGCCGCTCCGCGGTGCCTTGCGCGGACCACGGCGTCAGGCCGGCTTCGCGCACCGTCTCGGCGACTTCGCGGACTTCCTCGGCGCGGCGGCGGCCGTGTTCGATCACGCGCTGGAAGAAGTAGGCGCCCTGCTTCTCCCAATCGATCGACGGAAACGTCTCTTGCAGCGAGGCGATCACCGCGGCCTCGACGCCGTAGGCCCGCGCGGTGGTGAAGCTCTCGATCACCATCGCCTCGAGGCCCTTGATCATGATGCTGCGGCACATCTTGGTGGCCGAGGCGACGCCGAGCTGATCACTCGCCGGCTTGGCGGCGAAGCCGAGCGTATTGATCAGCGGCGCCAATTCGGCTGCGTGCGCGCCGCCGAGCAGCAGCGGCACCTTGATGCGATCCGGCGGCACCGAGGTCATCACTGCGCCTTCGACATAGCGTCCCTGAGCGCCGTCGATCAGCGAGGCGGCGCGCTGCTTGGCGCCGGGCGAGGCGGAGTTGAAGTCGAGAAACCAGGTGCCTTGATTGATCGCGCCGGCGCAGGCCTCGGCGACCGCGACGGTTTGGCTGGCGGTCACCGCCGAGATGATGAAGTCGCTGCGCGCTGCAAGCTCGGCATGCGTTGTCGTCAGCGTCACGCCGTGGCGGGTGGCATGCTCGCGCAGCGGCCCGCCGCGATCGTCGGCGAGCTTGACGTCATAGGCCGCGACCTTGACGCCTTGCGCGCGCAAATCCTCGGCGAGAATCTTGCCGACCTCGCCGTAGCCGACGATCCCGAACAGCCATTGTTTCGCCGCGCTGCTCATCAGTCGATGTACTTCAGGCCGGCTTTTTCAAGCGGCTCGCGCATCTTGTACATGTCGAGGCCGAGCACGCCGCTCGCCAGCTTGGCGCGCTTTTCGGCCTCGTTGGCCTCGCGGGCCTCGGCCGCATCGGCCGCCATCCGTGCCACCGCGGCCGGCACCACCACGACGCCGTCGTCATCGGCAATCACCACGTCACCGGGCGTGATATGCGCGCCGGCGGCGACCACCGGGATGTTGACCGAGCCGAGCGTCGCTTTCACCGTGCCCTTGGCGTGGATCGCCTTGGACCATACCGGAAACTTCATCTCGGTGAGATCGCGAACGTCGCGGACGCCGGCGTCAATGATCAGGCCGAGCGCGCCGCGGGCGCGAAAACTGGTGGCGAGCAGGTCGCCGAAGAAGCCGTCGGTGGAGTCGGCGGTGCAGGCCGCAACCACGACGTCACCGGGCTGAATCTGTTCGGCGACCACATGCATCATCCAGTTGTCGCCCGGCTGCAGCAGCACGGTGACGGCGGTGCCGCAGATATGCGCGCCGGAATAGATCGGACGCATGTACGGTGCCATCAGGCCGACTCGGCCCATCGCCTCGTGCACGGTGGCGACGCCGAACCGCGACAGCTTCTCGACGGCAGCCTTGTCGGCGCGGCCGATGTTGCGCTTGACGATGCCGAGATCGTTCATCCGCACGGTCATGGTTACTTACCCTTCGCCTTGAGCGCGGCATCGAGCCGCGGATAGACGCGGCGGGCGTTGCCTTCGTAGATCTGCTGCTTCTCTTCGGGCGTCAGGATGGTCGACGCCTCGATGTAGCGCTTGGTGTCGTCGTAATAGAACCCGGTCTTGGGATCGATGCCGCGCACCGCGCCGATCATCTCCGAGGCGAACAGCACGTTGTCGACCGGAATTACGGTGTTGAGCAGGTCGATGCCCGGCTGGTGATACACGCAGGTGTCGAAGAAGATGTTGTTCAGCACATGGTCTTCGAGCAACGGCTTCTTCATCTCCTGTGCCAGACCGCGGAACCGGCCCCAGTGATACGGCACCGCGCCGCCGCCGTGCGGGATGATGAATTTCAGCTCGGGGAAATCCTTGAACAAATCGCCGGCGACGCACTGCATGAACGCAGTGGTATCGGCGTTGAGATAGTGCGCGCCGGTGGTGTGGAAGCAGGCGTTGCAGCTGGTCGAGACGTGGATCATCGCCGGGATCTCCAGCTCGACCATCTTCTCGTAGATCGGGTACCAGTGCCGGTCGGTCAGCGGCGGCGAGGTCCAGTGTCCGCCCGACGGATCGGGATTGAGGTTGATGGCGACGAAGCCGTACTCCTTGACGCACTTCTCCAGCTCGGGGATGCAGGTCGCAGGGTCAACGCCCGGCGACTGCGGCAGCATCGCTGCGCCGATGAAGTTGTCGGGGAACAGCTGCGAGACGCGGTAGCACAGCTCGTTGCAGATCGCCGCCCAGGTCGACGAGACGTTGAAGTCGCCGATATGGTGCGCCATGAACGAGGCGCGCGGAGAGAACACCGTCAGGTCGCTGCCGCGCTCCTGCATCTTCTTCAGCTGGTTATCGATGATCGAGGCGCGCAGCTCATCGTCCGAAATCTTCAGCTCGGACACTTTCGGCATCACGGACGGATCCTTGATGCCGGCGATTTGCCGGTTACGCCAATCCTCCAGCGCCTTCGGCGCGGTGGTGTAGTGGCCGTGAATGTCGATGATCATCGGGTGTCCTCGAATAGTCTGTTTCCGTCATTGCCGGGCTTGCCCCGCCTGCGGGGCCGAAGCCCCTCCGGCGCGGCGTAGGCCCGGCAATCCAACTTTCTCGGAAGAAGATGGATGCCCGGGTCGAGCCCGGGCATGACGTCTGTGGTTGTGGCGTCGCTCGTGCTAACAGCGCGGGCTTCGGTGTTGGTCCTCTATTCTTCGATGTCTTAGCCCGCGCGCCGCAGCGCTGCGTCGCTGGTTTGCTTGCCGTCCCACACCGAGCCCGGCACCATCGCGTCGCCGCGCATGATCAGGCGGGCGGTGCGCAGCAGGGCGGCGCGGGTGACGTTTTGCGGGTTCTGCGGGTCGACCTCGATCTCGACCGAGAATTCGCCGGTCGGGTGTTCCACCGAGATCTGCTTGACGGTGCCGTGCGGCACCTGCGCGATGCCTTGGGTGACGCTGCCTTCCAGCACGCAGGCGGTCGCCACCGTCACGGCGGCGAGCACGCCGATGGCGTCGTGGCAGACGTGAGGAATGAAACTGCGGGTCGAGATGCTGCCGCCGGCGCGCGGTGCCGAGATCAGCGTCATCTTCGGATAGTTCTTCGAGGTGACGTCGCCGAGCTGCATCGCATGGCCGCAGGCGATCCGCAGCTTTTCCAACCGCGCTTTCAGCTCGGTGTCGGCGTTGAGCTGCGCGACGCCCTCATAGCCGGTGCGGCCGACCGCCTCGGCGCGAAACATCACCAGCGGCATGCCGTTGTCGATGCAGGTCACCTCGACGCCGTCGATGATATCGCGGACGTTGCCGGTCGGCAGCAGGCCGGGCGCCACTGAACCCGCGGTATCGAGGAAGTTGATCTTGATCGGCGCCGAGGTGCCGGGCGCGCCGTCGATCCGCGCATCGCCCTCGTAATCGACATAGCCATTCGGCGTCTGCACCGTAATGTCGCACTGCATGTCGGTGTTCAGCGTCAGCACCCGCAGCGTGGTGGTCGGCCCTTGCGGCTTCACCAGCCCGGTTTCCAGCGCGAACGGCACGACGGCGGCCAGCATGTTGCCGCAGTTCGGCGTGGTATCGACCGTGTCTTTGTCAGGCTGCAGCTGGGCGAACAAGAAATCGAGATCGACGCCGGGCTTCGATCCCTTGGAAACGATGCCGACCTTGCTGGTGAGCGGATGAGCGCCGCCGAGGCCGTCGATCTGGCGGCGATCGGGCGAGCCCATCACCGCGAGCAATACCTTGTCACGGGTGACGATGTCGCTCGGCAGGTCGGCTGCATTGAAGAAGGGGCCGCGTGAGGTCCCGCCGCGCATAAACAGGCAGGGAATGGCGGTTTGCATTCGTTTCCTTCCGGATTGTTATTGCTATTTTGGCCGGGCGGCCTGACCGGCGCCACGGCGGGTGGTCTATAACAGCTATCGGCTTCTGGCATGGCAACCGCCCGTGCCGAAAACCGTGAGCCGGAATCAGGTCGGCAGCGTCCGCACCAGGTCAGTCAGGATC
>NZ_QUML01000074.1:0-3573 GCF_010907025.1 Rhodopseudomonas sp. BR0G17
CCGTGCCGTCCTGATGGCGGGATTTCAGATAGTCCACCAGGCCGCCGGCCTGAGGCGTTTCTGCCGGCTTCTCCAGGCTCGGCAACAGCACCAGGATCGTCGGATCACCGTCCTCAGCCGGCAGACTGTCGAACACGCGGACGATGCGATCCTGCGCGTCGTCATAGGCGAGGTGGCTGATGCGGAGGAGCGGTGCCGTCTGGCCAAGACGCTGCCGTGCATTGCGATCGGCGACGGTGAGCAGATCGGTCAGTCCATCGACGCTGGCGCGCTGCACCCCGGGGTACAGCACCAGGCCGATTTCCGGCGGCGACGATGCGCGGGCCATTGTCGGTTTCGCCCCTCGATTTGTCGGGTCTGCCCATCCTGTGCGGCGTGCCTTTCACCTAGCGTGCAGCCGTCGGCGCCGCAACGGCGCTCAAGGGAGGTTCTCATGACCACACGCGCACTGGTGATCGTCGATCTGCAGAACGACTACTTTCCGAACGGCAAGTTCGAGCTGACCAATATCGTCCCAGTGGCCGAGAATGCAGCCCGGCTGCTGCAGGCTGCACGGACCAAAGGGGAGTTCGTCGTCCACGTCCAGCACGTGTTCGCCTCGGCCGAGGCGCCATTCTTCGTCAAAGGCACCCCAGGGGTGGAGATCAATCCGGCGGTCCAGAACCTCGAGGGCGAACCGGTGGTGGTGAAGCATCGGCCGAACTCGTTTCTGGAGACCGATCTCAATGCGCAGCTGATCGCCAAAGGCATCACCGACGTGGTGATCTGCGGCGCGATGAGCCACATGTGTATCGACGCCACGGCGCGCGCCGCGGCAGATCTCGGTTACACGGTGACGGTGGTCCATGATGCGATCGCGACCCGGGATCTGGAGTTCGGGGGCGTTCATGTGCCCGCCGCGCAGGTGCAGGCGGCCTTTCTCGCCGCGCTCGATTCCAGCTACGCGGCAATCGTTGCCACCGATGAGCAGTTGCAGCTCTGATGCGGGTGCAGCCGGTTCGACGGAATGACGAGCGAATAAGCAGCGAGCATGCTTTGGTACCCTCGGCGGCATCGCGTGATGAGACGACTCGCCGTCGGTCGATGCGCTGTCCGTGTACTGATACCAATTAGTTCGCGACCGAGAATGAAACCGTTGTCTGCTGCACGGTCAGCAGCAACGGCCGTTCCCGCTGTCAATTATCTTTGGAATGGGCGGACGAGGGAGATCGACTAATCTCCCAATCAATCGGTGGCGGCGTCATGGGGCATTCATGTGAGCCGCCAGCGGATGATTGGGGGCATCATGTCGAACGTCGAACTCATCTTAAAACCTGTTCGTTTTCTCGCGCGATTGGCGGCCGTCGCGGTGGCAGCAGCGGTCGCACTTCCCGGTGGCGCGTCGGCCGATCCGGTGAGCCCGGCGGGGTGGACCGCCGGTATCGCGCTCGGCGCGCCGCTGCCGGAGGGCGTGTACTTCATCAATACCGCGACTTATTTCGAACGCTCGTCGCGGTTTGCTGCGCCGACGATCGATGCCGGCGTCAACATTCCGGTGGTGGCGTGGTCGACGCCGGTGACGATCCTCGGCGGGCGGCTCGAAATCCTCGGAATCTTTCCGGAGCTGACGGTCAGCGTCAATCCGAACAGCCCGACGAGTGCTGCTTGGCGGGACTTCTATAATCCGGCGGGTCTGGTCGGTCTGGCGTGGGATCTCGGTGGCGGCTGGGGCTTTGCCAACTATGTCGGCGCATTCGCGCCGGTGAACACCACGCTCGGCAACACGCTCAACCTCGGCGGCAATTACTGGACCTTCCTGGAGTTGGCGACCGTCGCCTACAACCGCGACACCTGGAGCGCGACCGCCAATTTCACCTATTCGAGCAGCGGCAGCGATCGCGCCACCGGCGTGAGCATCCAGCCGGATACGGCGCAGATCGATTTCTCGGTCTCCAAGCACTTCAACAAGTGGGAGGTCGGCCTGGTCGGCTACGGCTCGACCGATCTCGGCTCACCGTCGCCGTTCCGCACCGCAGGCGGGCTGTACGGCAACAAGCAGAGCCAGTTCGCGCTGGGCGGCTTGGTGGGCTACAATTTCGGCCCGGTGATCACGCAGTTCTATTTGACCCGCGACGTCGCCGAGCACAATTACTCCGGATACGATACGCGGTTCTGGACGCGCCTGATCATTCCGGTGTGGAGCCCGGATGCGCCGGCGCCGCGCCGGCCGCTGATCACCAAGTGATCTGTATTTTGTAAGGCCGATGAACACAGCACCTGGGGTGCCGGGCGGTCTGATCATCGGATGGCGTAGGCCCTGCCACGGGGGACTAGGCCGAGGAGCGAGAGCAGGGTGGTCCTGCCTCGCTCCTCACGCTTTGAGCGGCGGACAAACTTTGGCGGGCCGAGCGCAAGCCAACCCGCAGGTCGTCTTACAACTCCTGCATCCGCTTCTTGTCGAGCATCCGGCTGGTGTAGGTCTTCACGGTGTGGAACGCCGCAACCGGATTGTGGCTCAGGACCCGGTCCTTCACCACCAGTGTCGTCACCGGCGCTTCGGCGTGGCGGATGAACAGCGAGTCGTGGCCGACGCACAGGCCCATGATGACATTGAGCTGAGTCTCTTCGCGGTTGAGTAGCCGCGCCTGGAGCACCGGGTTGCAGCATGCCTCGTGGCCGCATTTGATCTTCATCTCTTCGGGCACGCCGATCTCGGTCTTGTCGATCGAGCCGACTTTGCACAGTGCGGTGCGGGTCTCGAAGCCGGCGAGCCGCAGGATGTCGACCAGCACCTTGGTTTCTTCGATCAGGCCGATGCAGGTGGCGATGCCGATCCGCTTGGCGCCGATCCGGCGGGCGAATGCCACCGTCTCTTCGACGCGATTGAGCTTGCAATAATACAGCCCTTCGACCTCGGCGGCCGCCCGCGCCAGCGTCGCGTCGATGGCATCGCCGGAATACAGCTCGACCAGTTCCTGCCGCTCCTCGGGCGCCAGATCCGTCGTCGCGCAAATGCCGGGGTAGCGCTTGTCGTGACGATAGCAGTTGAATTGCCCGCATTCGGAGCAGGTGACGACGTCGGGCTTCGGTTTGGCCATGAGTGTATTTCCGGGTGTGATGGTTCAGAGGTCCGCGTAGCCGGCCGACGCCGGCCACGCAATTGCGCAACGCGTCGGTCGGCCTGCGTATTTGGTTATTTGCGCTTGTTGAGCGCGAATGCGAGGCGGTCGCCGCCAAACTGGATGGTGGTCACCAGGATCACCAGCAGCACGATCACGGTGACCATCACCTGGGTGTCGAAGCGCTGATAGCCATAGCGATAGGCGAGGTCGCCGAGACCGCCGGCGCCGATCGCGCCGGCCACCGCCGAGGCATTGATCATGCTGACCAGGGTGATGGTGAAGCCCGCGACGATGCCCGGCCGCGCTTCCGGCAGCAGCACGTGCCAGACGATGTGCCAACGGCCACAGCCCATCGACTCCGCAGCTTCGATCAGGCCGCGGTCGACTTCGCGCAGGCTGACTTCGGCGATGCGGGCAAAGAACGGAACGCTGGCAACGGTCAGCGGCACGACGGCGCCGAGCACGCCGTAGC
>NZ_QUML01000075.1:0-3543 GCF_010907025.1 Rhodopseudomonas sp. BR0G17
CATGCGACGCCCGAAGTGCTGGAGCAGGCGGCATGAGCGAGACCAGGAAGGACACCCCCGCGATGAGCCGCACCATCGACGCGATCAGCGGCAACACCACCCAGTTCGCCACCGCGATGATCGGCGGGCAGCTGTTCGGGCTGCCGATCAGCCGGGTGCAGGACGTGTTCATGCCGGAACGGCTGACCCGGGTGCCGCTCGCCCCCGACGACGTCGCCGGCGTTCTCAACCTGCGCGGCCGGATCGTCACCGCGATCGACATGCGGGCCCGGCTCGGCCTGCCCAAGAACCAGGACGGCAAGCCGCCGATGGCGATGGGTGTCGACCTGCGCGGCGAATCCTACGGCCTGTTGATCGACTCCATCGGCGAAGTGCTGACCCTGCCGGACGAGGGCCGCGAGACCAACCCGGTCAACCTCGATCCCCGCATGGCCTCCTTCGCCAACGGTGTCCACCGCCTCGACGGACAGCTCATGGTCGTCCTCGACGTCGACAAAGTGCTCGAAATCGCAACTCAACGTATGGCTGCTTGATGTAGCGCGCCAAACTCAGCTTACCGCCCTCGAATCTCCCGGGAAGGACCGCATGACACCGCTCGATTACGAGTACCTGCAAAAGCTGCTGAAGGACCGTTCCGGCCTGGTGTTGTCGGCTGATAAAAAGTACCTGCTCGAGAGCCGGTTGCTGCCGCTCGCCCGCAAGGCGGGCGTGCCGGGCATCACCGATCTGGTGCAGAAGATGAGGGCCGGATCGGATTCGCTGATCAACGACGTGGTCGAAGCGATGACCACGAACGAGACGTTTTTCTTCCGCGACAAGACGCCGTTCGATCACTTCAAGGACAGCGTGATCCCCGAGCTGATCAAGGCCCGCGCGGGCCGCAAGTCGCTGCGGATCTGGTGCGCGGCGTCGTCGACCGGCCAGGAGCCGTATTCGTTGGCGATGCTGCTGAAGGAGAAGTCCGCCGAACTCGCCGGCTGGCGGATCGAGATCGTCGCCACCGACCTGTCGCCCGAAGTGCTGGAGAAGTCGAAGGCCGGTCTCTACACCCAGTTCGAGGTGCAGCGCGGCCTGCCGATCCAGCTGCTGGTGAAGTACTTCAAGCAGGTCGGTACGATGTGGCAGCTCAATGCCGACGTGCGATCGATGGTGCAGTACCGTCTGTTCAATCTGTTGCAGGACTTCACCGCGCTCGGCAAGTTCGACGTGATCTTCTGCCGCAACGTGCTGATCTATTTCGACCAGGCGACAAAATCTGATATCTTCAACCGGCTGATGAAGGTCAACGAGCCGGACGGCTACCTGTTTCTCGGCGCCGCCGAGACTGTGGTCGGTCTCACCGACTCCTACCGGATCTGTCCGAAACGGCGCGGCGTGTACCTGCCGAACAGTTCTGCCGCCTCGACGGCTCCCGGGCTTGCGCTCGGCGGCTTGAAGGCGGGCGCCCTGACGGGGCGATAAAGGAGGACGAAGTGGCGTCCGAGAGTGGCGGACCGGAACGGGTGTCCTTCGGGCGTGGCTATAACGTCTGGATCATGGGCATCGACGGCACTTGGCGGCGCAACTGCGTTCTCAAGGCGGTGTCGAGTGTGGACGCCGAGCTCGAGCTCGAAGGATCGATCGAAGGCCTCAATCTGAAGGAGTTCTTCCTTCTGCTGTCGTCGACCGGTCTTGCCTACCGCCGCTGCGAACTGATCCGGGTCAACGGCTCGGAGATCGACGTGCGCTTCCTCAGCACCCGCAACAAGAGCGTCAAATCCTCCAGCCGCGACGACCGGATGGCCTGAGCCCGGATTACAAATTGCGTCAAATTCGGCAGGGAACTGCTAACCGATTTTTCGAAGGCGACGCGACTCCGGTTTCTGCAAACGCTTCTTTCAACGGTCGAGTGATAGGATCAGTTCGCGCTCTGGTTGGCGAAAGTCAGTCGTTCCGACTGCGTCAGCCGGTTCGCGAGAGGAAAACGCGCAGACGACAAGCGACGCGTTCAAGGAGCTCTGACAGAGAGCACGGCGATGGTAGATCCAACCAACCATAATCCGGCGATCGACGTTCTCGTCGTCGACGATGATCCGGTTCAGGGGGCGATCGTCAGCGGTGTCTGCACCAAGCTCGGCTACCGCCCGCATTTCGCTTCGTCCTATCAAGAAGCGGCGGCGCGTCTCGCGACCGGCCGGTTCGATTACATCACGATCGATCTGTCACTCGGGGATCACGACGGCATCGAACTGTTGCGGCTGATCGCTGAGACCGAGGCCAAGCCGCGGCGGATCATCGTAATCAGTGGATGCGAAGAGCGCATCCTCAACGCCACGGTGCGGATGGCCCACGCCGTAGGGATGCTCGACACCATTTCGCTGCCGAAGCCGATCGATCTGGCGCTGCTCCGCGGTGCGCTGGCGCCGTTTCAGGGAGCCTCAGCGTCGCGTCGCGGCGTGGATGCGCGCCTGTCCGAGATCACTGTGGAAGATCTTCGCCGCGGTCTCGACGATGGAGAAGTCTACGCCGCGTTTCAGCCGAAAATTGATCTCGCCACAGGTAGGGTGACCGGCTGTGAAGCGCTGGCACGCTGGGACAGCGCGACGTTCGGTCCGGTCGGCCCGGATGTGTTCATTCCGCTCGCCGAGCAGGGCGGGCTGATCAAGACGATGACGCTGCGGATGCTGCGCGACTCGATGACGTTCGCTGCCGCGTTTCTTCCGACGGAGCCGAAATTCGTCGTGGCGGTCAATCTATCGGCCTCGCTACTATCCGACACCTCGCTGCCGGAGGAGGTCGAGCACCTGCTTGCCGAGATTAGCGTGCCGGCGCGATCGCTGATGATCGAGGTCACCGAGACAACTGCCATGGCCGATGTCGGCCGCGCCATGGACGTGCTGCTTCGGCTGCGGCTGAAGGGCATCGGCATCTCGATGGACGATTTCGGCACCGGCTATTCGTCGCTGTCGGCGCTGGCGCGAATGCCGTTCAGCGAATTGAAGATCGATCGCTCCTTCGTCAAGGACTGCCTGACCGATGCGGACATGTGGAAGATCGTGTCGTCTTCAGTCGCGATCGCGCATCAGTACAACATGAAGGTCGTGGCCGAAGGCATCGAGGATGCCGCGACCTGGCACGCGCTCGATGCGCTAGGCTGCGATATCGGCCAGGGCTTCGAGTTCTCGCGTGCGTTGCGCCAGGACGCCTTCGTCGAATGGTATCGCGGCTGGATGGCGCGTCCTCCGGCAACGCGGGCGGCCCTGGTGCCGCTGCAGCGCGAGGCTTGAGCACTCAAGCGTCGCGCACATCCCGATCCAGCGTCAGCCCGCCAGTTCCACCAGTTGATTGTCGTCGGCCGGCACGCGGCGCGCGGCGGTGAACGCCGCTTTGATCTGCTTGGTCATCGCCATGTATTCGGCCTGCGTGAGATGCGGCGCGGCGTGCTCCAGCTCGCGCGCCAGTCCCGACAGGTGGTCCAGTCCAAAGGTCGCCGCCGCGCTCTTGAGCGAATGCGCCTCGCGTTCGATCCGGCGGCGTTCGCTGGCGATGTCGAGGGTGTCGAAC
>NZ_QUML01000076.1:0-3183 GCF_010907025.1 Rhodopseudomonas sp. BR0G17
CAGCTTGACGGTGGCGACCATCTCGCCTTCGACCACCGGCTTGAACGCCGGCAGCGTCGCCAAAGTAATCGCCTCATCGACGGCGTTGACGCGATCGACCACGGCGCGATCGATCACCAGCACGCCGGTCCGTGCCGCGAACAGATTGGCGCGGCCGGTGAACGCGCGATCGACCGTCACGCCATCGCCGGCGACCGCGCCTGCCACATCCGCGGCCGCGACATCCTCCGAGACGTCACCGGGCTCGAGCTGAACCACCACGATCCCGGCGATGCCGGCCTTCTCCAGCGCCGCGACTTCGGCCGGGCCGATCGTCGTGCCCTTCTTGAGCAGCAGACCGTTCTGCCGCAGCGAATGCACGGTGACGCCGCCGATTGCATCGGCCGGACGGCGCGGGCCGAACTTCATGCCGCGGCCGCCTTGGACGATGCCGGCAGCCGCAGCGCTGCGGTGATCTCCGCCATGATCGACACTGCGATTTCGGACGGAGACACTGCGCCGATCGCGAGCCCGATCGGCGCGTGAATGCGGCCGAGGTCGGCATCGGAAGCGCCCTGCCCCTTCAGCCGCTCCAACCGCTTGGCGTGGGTTTTCTTCGAGCCGAGCGCGCCGATATAGAAGCAGTCGCGCGCGAAGGCGTGCAGCAGCGCCGGATCGTCAATCTTCGGATCGTGTGTCAGCGCCACGAAGGCGGTGTAGTGATCGATGTTTAGCGGCGGCAGCGCGACATCGGGCCACTCGGCGATCAGCGGCACGTCGGGGAAACGCTCAGGGCTGGCGAACGCGGTGCGCGGATCGACCACGGTGACGTCGTAACCAAGCGAGCGCGCCAGCGGTGCCAGCGCCTGACTGATATGCACGGCACCGACGATCACCAGCTTCGCGGTCGGCGCATAAACGTTGAGAAAAAGCTTGTTGCCGTCGACCTCGATGCTCGCGCTCTTGCCCATGCGGAGCTGTTTGCCGAGTTCGGCGGCGAGCGGATCGGCGGCGATGTCGGCGGCTTTCACCAGCCGCTGCGCGCCGGTCGCGGTGTCGGTCACCACGATCGCCGGACGCCGCGCGGCGCGTTCGGCGTTGAGTTGCTGCAGGATCTCGAACTTCACAGGCTACGCCCCACTTGCCTAGATCGCACCTCAGAAACCAGCCCGGGGTTACTCGCCCGTGGCCGCCACCCGTCATTGCGAGGAGCGAAGCGACGAAGCAATCCAGCTAGGTGCACTGAGCTCCTGGATTGCTTCGCTTCGCTCGCAATGACGGAGACCATATTTCAATTCCTCGCTCGCGTTCTCGGCCGCTCTCGCACGCTGCGAACTAATCGACCTTTTCGACGAACACCCGGATGGTGCCGCCGCAGCTCAGCCCGACCTTCCAGGCGGTCTCGTCGGCGACGCCGAATTCCAGCAGCTTCGGCGTGCCGCTGTCGATCACGTCGAGCGCTTCGGTGACCACCGCGCCTTCGACGCAGCCGCCCGACACTGAGCCGAGAAAGGTCCCCTCGTCATTGATCACCAGGCTGGAGCCGGCGGGACGCGGCGCCGATCCCCAGGTTTCCACCACGGTGGCGAGCGCCACGCCGCGGCCGGCTTTGCGCCAGTCCTCGGCGGCCCGCAGAATGTCTTCGTCGCGGTCGAGCTGCATGGAGGCGTCTCCTCTTGCTTGGCTGCTGGGCGCCGGTCAGGCGACGGAGCGGATCGTGCTGAAATGGTGCGGCGGCGGTGCCGACGACAGCGCCGCGATCAGCGTGTGCATCGAGGTCAAATTATGCACCGGGCGGAATTCGTCAACGTGGGGTAGCATCATTTTGATGCCCTGGGCGCGCGGCTCGAAGCCGTCGTAGCGCAGCAGCGGATTCAGCCAGATCAGCCGGCGGCAGGAGCGGTGCAGCCGGTCCATCTCGAACGCCAGCTTGGAGTCGCTCTCGCGCTCCAGCCCGTCGGAAATCAGCAGCACGATCGCGCCCTGGCCGAGCACCCGCCGCGCCCACAGCTTGTTGAAGCTGTGCAGCGACGTCGCGATCCGCGTGCCCCCGGCCCAGTCCTCGACCGAGGAGGTGCAGCTCGCCAGCGCCTCGTCCGGATCGCGCTGGCGCAGCGCGCGGGTAACGTTGGTCAGCCGCGTGCCGAACAAGAATGTCGACACCCGCTTGCGATCGTCGGTGATGGCATGAAGGAAGTGCAGGAACAGCCTTGTGTACTCACTCATCGAGCCGGAGATATCGAGCAGCGCCACGATCGGCGCTGGCTTGTCGATCAGGCCGAGCTTGCGAATGTCGACGATATCGCCGCCGGTGCGCAACGAGGCCCGCAGCGTGCGGCGCAGGTCGAGCTTGAGGCCGCGTCGCTCGGGACGCACTCTCCGGGTGCGCAGTTCGGCCTGCGGCAGCCGCATCCGCTCGATCGCACGAGTGACTTCGGCGATCTCGGCGGCGCTCATCTGCGCGAAGTCTTTCTTCTGCAGGATCTCCTTGTCGGAGACGGCAAGCCGCAGCTCCTGCTCTTCGGCCGATGGCATATCGCGCGTCGCCGCCGGCGACATCGCCTCCTGCACCCGGCGCGAGGCCGGCGGCGGCTTCTTTTTGGCGGCGTCCGGCAACGGGATCGAGTCCAGCATGTGCTGCCAGTCCTCGGCGGCGCGGAAGAACAGCGCGAACGCCTGATCGAAGATCAGCAGATGCTCGCGGCGCTTGACGAAGATCGCTTCCAGCGTGGCGTAGAGATCGTCGCGATGGCCGATCTCGATCAGCTGCAGCGCATCCAACGCATCGATCACCGCCCCCGGCCCGACCGGCAGCCCCGCCGCCCGCAGCGCCCGCGCAAAGCCGACCACATTGTCCGCCATCTTGCCGGTCGGCGGATTGAGATGGTCGATCATCGCGGTCGGATTACGCTGCATCGTTTGCCACGCTCTCTCAACTTGTCATTCCGGGGCGCGCCGAAGGCGCGATCCGAAATCTCGACATCAGTGCCGGCTTCAGATTCCGGGTTCGCGAGCTTTCGCTCGCGCCCCGGAATGACGAACTCGTAGTCAGTCCACACCCTCGCCGCTCACGCGGCCTGCTCCCTCTCCCGCTTGCGGGAGAGGGGTGGGGTGAGGGCGACGCGCGCACGGTGCCTGGGGCTCCCCCACCCCGGCCCTCCCCCGCAAGCGGGAGAGGGAGTCCGCTGCCGCTGTGGCGAAGGC
>NZ_QUML01000077.1:0-2917 GCF_010907025.1 Rhodopseudomonas sp. BR0G17
ACGCGTATGGACGATCTTCTTCGTGAGTTTTTGACGGAGACCTTCGAGAGCCTGGACACGGTTGACAACCAGTTGGTCCGGTTTGAGCAGGAGCCGAACAACGCGAAGATATTGGACAATATTTTTCGTCTTGTTCACACCATCAAGGGGACGTGCGGGTTTCTAGGATTGCCGCGGCTTGAAGCGCTTGCGCATGCGGCCGAGACCCTGATGGGCAAATTCCGGGACGGGATGCCGGTGACGGGGGAGGCGGTGACGCTGATCCTGACCACGATCGACCGGATCAAGGACATTCTGACTCAGCTGGAGGCGACCCAGGCCGAGCCCGAGGGCGAGGACGGCGACCTGATCGGGGAGTTGGAGCGGCTGTCGATGCGCTCGCCGGAGGAGATCGCGGCCGAGCTCGGCGGCGCGGCGCCGGTGGACGTTGCCGAGGTTGCTGTGGCCGAAGTCGAAGCTGCTGCCGAAGCTGTTGCGGCCGACGCCAATTCGACCGAAGGCACCCTGGTGGCGCAGACGCTGGAGCGTCCGCTGCGGCCGGGTGAAGTGTCGCTGGACGAGCTGGAGCGCGCCTTCCGCGAGACCGAGATCGAGATGGCTTCCCCGCCGCTGCAGCCGGCCGTGAGCGAGGCTCCGGCGGCCGTGGCCGAGGTGGCTCAGCCTGAACCGAAGCCGGCCAAGCCCGCCAAACCCGCCGCCAAGCCGGCGGCGAAGAAGTCCGGCGGCGAAGGCGAGGGTGCGGCGGAAGGCGGTGCCGCCGGCGGCGTCGCCAATCAGTCGATCCGGGTCAACGTCGATACCCTCGAACACCTGATGACGATGGTGTCCGAGCTGGTGCTGACCCGTAACCAGCTGCTCGAGATCAGCCGCCGCCACGAGGACAACGAGTTCAAGGTGCCGCTGCAGCGGCTCTCCACCGTCACCGCCGAGCTGCAGGACGGGGTGATGAAGACCCGGATGCAGCCGATCGGCAACGCCTGGCAGAAGCTGCCGCGCATCGTCCGGGATCTGGCCGCCGAACTCGGCAAGCACATCGAGCTGGAGATGCACGGTGCCGACACCGAGCTCGACCGCCAGGTGCTCGACCTGATCAAGGACCCGCTCACCCACATGGTGCGCAACTCCGCCGACCACGGGCTTGAGAAGCCCGAGGATCGGGCGCGCGCCGGCAAGCCCGAGCAGGGCACCATCCGCCTGTCCGCCTATCACGAGGGCGGCCATATCGTGATCTGCATCGCCGACAACGGCCGCGGGCTGGACACCGAACGGATCAAGGCCAAGGCCTTGGCCAATGGTCTGGTCACCGAGGCCGAACTCGAGAAGATGACCGAGGCGCAGATCCACAAGTTCATCTTCGCGCCGGGCTTCTCGACCGCCGCCGCCGTCACCTCGGTGTCCGGCCGCGGCGTCGGCATGGACGTGGTGCGCACCAATATCGACCAGATCGGCGGCACCATCGAGGTGAAGTCGGTCGCGGGCGAAGGCTCGGCGATCACCATCAAGATCCCGCTGACGCTGGCGATCGTCTCGGCGCTGATCGTGGAGGCCGGCGGCGACCGGTTCGCGATCCCGCAGCTGGCGGTGGTCGAACTGGTGCGGGCGCGGGCCAACTCCGAGCACCGCATCGAGCGGATCAAGGACACGCCGGTCCTCAGACTGCGCGACAAGCTGCTGCCGCTGATCCATCTGAAGAAGCTGCTCGGCATCGACGAGGGCGCCAACAGCGAGCCGGAGAACGGCTTCATCGTGGTGACCCAGGTCGGCAGCCAGACCTTCGGCATCGTGGTCGACGGCGTGTTCCACACCGAAGAAATCGTCGTCAAGCCGATGTCGACCAAGCTGCGTCACATCGGGATGTTCTCGGGCAACACCATCCTGGGCGACGGCGCGGTGATCATGATCGTCGATCCGAACGGGATCGCGCAGGCGCTCGGCACCGCGGTGTCGGCGCAGCACGATATCTCCGACCAGGCGGCGGCGAGCCGCAACGCCTCGGCCGAACAGCTCACCTCGCTGCTCGTGTTCCGCGCCGGCTCGGCGCAGCCCAAGGCGGTGCCGCTGTCGCTGGTGACGCGCCTGGAAGAGATCGCCTCCGACAAGATCGAGAAGTCGAACGGCCGCTACATGGTGCAGTACCGCGACCAGCTGATGCCGCTGGTGCTGATGGAAGGCGTCGATGTGGCGACAAGCGGCGTGCAGCCGATCCTGGTGTTCGCCGACGAGGACCGGTCGATGGGCCTTGTGGTCGACGAGATCGTCGACATCGTCGAGGAGCATCTGCACATCCAGGTCGGCTCCAGCCGCGACGGCATTCTCGGCTCTGCGGTGATCAAGGGCCAGGCGACCGAAGTGATCGACGTCGCGCACTTCTTGCCGATGGCGTTCTCCGACTGGCTGGCGCGCAAGGAGATGCGGCAGACGATGACCACCCGCTCGGTGCTCTTGGTCGATGACAGTGCGTTCTTCCGCAACATGCTGGGTCCGGTGCTGAAGGCGGCGGGCTACAAGGTGCGGGTTGCGACCTCGGCGGTCGAGGGCCTCGCCGTGCTGCGCTCGGGTGCGCAGTTCGACGTGATCCTGACCGACATCGAGATGCCGGAGATGAACGGCTTCGAGTTCGCCGAGGCGATCCGCTCCGACACCAAGATGTCGAGCCTGCCGGTGATCGCGCTGAGCTCGCTGGTGTCGCCGGCGGCGATCGAGCGCGGCCGTCAGGCCGGTCTGACCGACTACATCGCCAAGTTCGACCGTCCCGGCCTGATCGCGGCGCTGAAGGAGCAGACCACGATGCATGCGACGCCCGAAGTGCTGGAGCAGGCGGCATGAGCGAGACCAGGAAGGACACCCCCGCGATGAGCCGCACCATCGACGCGATCAGCGGCAACACCACCCAGTTCGCCACCGCGATGATCGGCGG
>NZ_QUML01000078.1:0-2842 GCF_010907025.1 Rhodopseudomonas sp. BR0G17
TGCGACTGGGCCACATAATCGGTCCCCCTTGCAGCGGTCACTCCCCCCTCGTTCGTCATTCCGGCGCGCCCGGAGCGCGCAGGCCGGAATGACGAACGAGGGGGGAGTGACAGCTGCAAGGGGGACCGATTATGTGGCCCAGTCGCAGCCATATTCACTCCTGTCATGCGCGGGCTCGACCCGCGCATCCATCGCGCGCGCCAGCGCGCTATCTTGCGAAGAGTGATGGATTGCCGGGTCAAGCCCGGCAATGACGGCGATGTAAGCGAGCGGCCGCTAGATGAACGCAGTGACACTCGTGTAAGTCGAAACGGAGGCGGAGTGTCTCAGGTGGTGCTACATCATCAGTCCCACCTGGCACGGTGCTACGCACTTCTGCCTGTCGTCAGTTTCGACGGAGTTTGGTCTGAACGGTCTTTAAACCGCCTCGCCCCGCGCCTGCAGCGCGGCATTCCTGATGCCGGCGATGTTGGCCTTGTACGCTTCCAGCGTGCCGCCCTTGAACACGGCGGAGCCGGCCACGAAGGCGTTGGCGCCGGCGGCGGCGAGTTCGCCGGCGACCTTGTCGGAGACGCCGCCGTCGACCTCGATGTCGATCGGGCGGCCGGCCACCATGGCGCGGATCTGCTTGATCTTCTGAACCGCGCTCGGGATGAATGCCTGGCCGCCGAAGCCGGGGTTCACTGACATCACTAGCACCAGATCGATGTCATCGAGCACGTATTCGATCGCGCTCGGGTGGGTGCCGGGATTGAGCGAGACGCCGGCCTTCTTGCCGAGCGCGCGGATCGCCTGCAGCGAGCGGTGCAGATGCGGACCGGCTTCGGCGTGCACGGTGATGATGTCGCAGCCGGCCTTGGCGAAGGCCTCGAGATACGGATCGCACGGCGCGATCATCAGATGGGCGTCGAACACCTTCTTGGTGTGCGGCCGCATCGCCTTGATCACGTCCGGGCCGTAGGAAATGTTCGGGACGAAATGGCCGTCCATCACGTCGAGATGGATCCAGTCGCAGCCGGCGGTATCGACCGCGCGGACCTCTTCGCCGAGCTTGGAAAAATCCGAGGCGAGGATCGAGGGCGCAATGGCGAGCGGACGGAGCGCGAAGGAGGACATCAGGGCTTCCAGGTGCGTGTGGGGTGGATCAGCTTCGCTACCACGCCGCGCCGGTTCCCCGCAAATCCCGAGCTCGCGCCTGGGCCGCGCAGGCCCGGCAGGTTGTGCCGGATGGGGCAGAAATTGCCGTCCCGCCGGCCTGGTGCGCGCGAAAAACGCCAGCATTTACGGGTACTTCGCGGCTGGCACGGCGATTGCTCATCCGAAGCTTGGAATGATCCGTGCGTAGTTGCCGGCCGCGGCCAGCGGTGTAATGCGGAGCTTCGATCATGCTGCCTGCCATTGGCGCGCTGGGCGCGCTGTCCGGACTGCTCAATACGCTGAGCTCGACGTCGAAATCGTCGTCGCAGAGCACCAGCTTCACCAACCCGTTTGCCAGCTCGAGCAGCAGCACGAGCACGTCGTCGTTCCCGACCCTGTCGACCAGCGGCACCGGCTCGTTTCCGTCGAGCGGCCTGTCACAGGAAACCATGCAGGCGCTGCTCGATGCGCAGAGCCAGCAGTCGACCTCCAGCTCCAGCTCGACCGCCTCGAAGACGCGCGACTCCGCGCTGAAGGATCTGTTCAAGCAGATCGACGCCGACGGCGACGGCTCGATCACCAAGAGCGAGTTCGAGAACGCGCTCGGCGCCGGCGGCACCAACGTCGCCAATGCCGACAAGGTGTTCGGCAAGATGGACGCCAACAACGACGGCAAGGTCAGCATGGACGAGATGTCCTCGGCGCTGAAGAGCGGCCGTCGGCATCACGCGCATGGCGGCGGTGGTGCGAACGGTGGCAACAGCGGGGGCGGCAGCAGCGATCCGCTGCTGCAGGCGCTGTCCGGCTCGTCCTCGACCAGCGTCACCAATTCCGACGGCAGCGTAACCACCTCAGTCACCTACTCCGACGGCAGCAAGGTGACGATGACGTCGGCGGCGACCGGCTCGTCGTCGAGCAGCGCGACCTCGTCGTACAATTTCGTCGAGCAGTTGATCCAACGCCAGGCGTCGCAGATTCAAGCGGCCTCGGCCAAGTCGCTGTCGGTCAGCGCCTGATCACCGACGCTCGTTCGTGATGATGTGTTGCCGGGCTCGACCCGGCAATCCATCACCTTCCACAAGCCAAACGATGATCAGCGCGCGTTGCGCGATGAAGCTTCGGATGACGACGTCGCACGGCGCTGCGCTTTCGCCTCACATCATCGCTTCGAGCCGAACCGATCGCGCCACGCCGGCTGCGCGTCCTTGAACGGCAGCGCGGTGGCCTCATAGACGCCGCGCGCGATCGCCCGCGCCACCGTGTTGGCCGCGATGGTGCCGAGCTCGGTGAGACCTGCGAGCGGCTCGACCGGTTTGACGCCGGTCGCTGCGGCGAACACCACGTCGCCGTCGAGCGGCGCATGCACCGGATAGATCGCGCGGGCAAACCCGGTCTGCGCCAGCATCGCCAGCCGCTTCACCTGGGTCTTTGTCAGCGCCGCGTCGGTGACGACCGCGACCAACGTGGTGTTCTCCACCGCGCTCGGCGTCGCCGCGCCCTTCAGCCGCACCTTGAGCATGTCGGGCGTGAACGGCTCCGGCATGCCGAGCCCGCCGAATTCACCGTCCTGTTCGAACGGTGCCGACCAGAACCACGGGCCGTCGCCGATCGTCGCGCTGCCGATCGCGTTGACCACAGCGATCGCGCCCACCGTAACGCCGCCAGGCGTGGTCGCCGACGCCGAGCCGAGCCCGCCCTTCAGCGT
>NZ_QUML01000079.1:0-1588 GCF_010907025.1 Rhodopseudomonas sp. BR0G17
CGCTTCTCCCGCACCCCCTCGGCGGCCCGCCCGCCGGTGCAGGCGCAGATCGGCGACGTGTTGAAGGCCTGGGGCGGGAAGTAACCGCCGCGACTCGTCATTCCGGGGCGCTCACGAACGTGAGCGAACCCGGAATGTAGACATTATTTATCACCTCGAGAGTCCGGGTTCGCGCCTGACGGCGCGCCCCGGAATGACGCTGCAAGGAACTACTCGCTCGCCGCCCGCCCCGTGCCCTCGACTTCGCCGAAGCCGACGCGGTAGCCGTCGCCCTGGCACCAGCCGCGCATCACCAGGCTGTCGCCGTCCTCGAGGAAGCTGCGGCTCTCGCCGCCGGGCAATTGCACCGGTGTGGTGCCGTTCCAGCTCAATTCCAGCAGGCTGCCGAGCTGATCCTTCTCCGGGCCCGATACCGTGCCGGAACCGAGCAGGTCGCCGACGCTCATCGCGCAGCCGCTGGAGGCATGGTGCACGAGCTGCTGCACCGACGACCAGTACATGTATTTGAAATTGGTGGCGCTGATCCGCGCCGGCTGCTGCATCGCAGGCGTCCGCAACGCGACTTCCAGCGCCATGTCGTAATTGTTGGCGCCCTTCTGCTGCAGATACGGCAGCGGCGCCGGGTCCTGCACCGGCCCGGCCACGCGAAACGGCTCCAGCGCCTCGCGGGTGACGATCCACGGGCTGATCGAGGTCGCGAATGCCTTGGCTTGGAATGGGCCGAGCGGCACGTACTCCCATTGCTGGATGTCGCGCGCGCTCCAGTCGTTGAGCAAAGTGAAGCCGAAGATCATCTCCTCGGCCTGCGCTTCGGTCAGCATCGAGCCCATTACCGAGGACTGCCCGACCACCACGCCGATCTCGAGTTCGAAATCGAGCCGCTTGCAAGGCCCGAAGCTCGGCAGCTCCGCCGACGGCGGCTTGAGCTGGCCGCGCGGGCGGTGAATCGCCGTGCCGCTGACCACGACAGTCGAGGCACGGCCGTTGTAGCCGATCGGAATGTGCAGCCAGTTCGGCAGCAGCGGATTGGATTTGTCTCGGAACATGGTGCCGACATTGGTGGCGTGTTCCTTCGACGAGTAGAAATCGGTGAAGCCCTCGACGCGGAGCGGCAGATGCAGCTTCACCTGGCGCATCGGCAGCAACGCCCTGGCGCGCAACTCCGCGTTGTCGCGCAGCTCGGCATTGTCGTGCCGCAGCAGCGCACTGATCCGCGCCCGCGTGCTGCGCCACACGTTCGGCCCGAGCGCCATGAAGGCGTTGATCGAGCTTTGCGCGAACACGCCCTCCGGCAGATCGAGCAGCTTCGCGGCCTGCAATGCTGCGAGGTCGAGCACATAATCACCGATCGCGACACCGACGCGCGGCGATGGATGATCTGCGGTCGAGACCACGCCGTAAGGCAGGTTCTGGATCGGGAAGTCGGAGTCAGCCTTCACCTCAATGAAGGAGCGCAGACGAGGATCGTTGGGGTGCATTAAGGGTCCTGGAACGTTGAACGGCTCGGCTGGATCGTGAAGCTCTCTTCACCCTCCCCTGGAGGGGGAGGGTCGGCACGCAGCCCGCGCAGCGGGATGCGGGACGGGGT
>NZ_QUML01000007.1:0-178911 GCF_010907025.1 Rhodopseudomonas sp. BR0G17
GCGGGGGACCGTGGGCCGGGGCGGGCAAAAGCGGTATGAACCGCCGCGCGGCGAAACACAAGCTCCATCGCAAGACGGATGGCGGCCGGCGCCGATCGGCGCCAAATTCCGCGCCGAGGATTGAGAACGATGGACGCACCCCACGGAAATCTCCTGAGCGCGCTGCCGCCCGCCGGCCCCGACGAAGTGCTCGACACCCTGCTGGCGCGCGGCGGCATCCGCGTCGAGCGCATCGTCTCGTTTGGCCAATCGAGTCCGGACGGGTTCTGGTACGATCAGAGCGAAGACGAGTTCGTCGTGCTGCTGTCGGGCTCCGCCGTGCTGAGGTTTGAAGACGGCGACCGCACCGTCGATCTCATCCCCGGCACCTGGATCGACATCCCCGCCCACTGCCGCCACCGCGTCGAAGCCACCGCGACCGACCAGCCGAGCGTATGGCTGACGATGTTCTGGCCGGCAGCGGTGAAGGCTACGTAGTCCGTAGCCCGGATGAGGCGAAGCGAAATCCGGGATCCCGGAATTCAGGCCTCGCGCTTGCTGTAGCTCTCGCCCGCCTCGCCGCTGTCGCTTCCGCAATTCTCAGGCAACAAGCCATTCCGCACGGAGCGGTGAAGCGAGGATTGCGGTCAATCGCTCCGTGATGCTGATACCAAATCTACGTACGCTCATCACCATTTCTGTAATAACACATCGTTTCGTTAGTTCGTCGCCGGTATTCACTGCAGCTCATCGTCATCTGCCTCGGTCGCTTGTCGAATGGACGGTATCGTACCAATCTCTATGCTGACAGTTGGCATCAGTTCAGTGCCTGCGGCTGGGGGCGGCTGGTTTGTATCAGGCGGCGAGTGCACGGGACGGCGTGCAGGGCGGGGCGTGGTCGTCGGCGAAGACAGCGACGATCGGCAGCGCGTTCATTCTGGTCGTGACCGGGCTCAATCTGGCCTGGGTGTTTGCGCGGCTGTTCGTCCAGGTGCCGATCGGCGCCAACGAAGGCTGGAACGCGATCCATGCGGCGCGTGCGCTGAGCGGCTTGCCACTGTATCCGGCGGCCGACAGCTTCATGTTCAACAACTATCCACCACTATCGTTCTACATTGTCGGCGCCGTTGGTGCGCTCCTCGGCGATAACATCATCGCGGGGCGCTTGCTGTCGCTGCTGGCCACGCTCGCAATCGGCGTCAACATCGGCATCGTCGTACGCAATCTCGGCGGCACGGTGCTGTATGCGATCTTCGCGGGCTGTCTCTGGCTCGGCATCGTCAGCAAGAGCTATCTGCTTTATGTCGGCGTCAATGATCCGCAGCTACTGGCATTCGCTGTGATGACGGCGGGCTTCGCCTTGTTCACGCACGCACCGCAACGAGCCGTCTATCTAGCGCTTGCTGCGCTGGTGATGGTGGTGGCCGGATTCATCAAGCACAACGAGCTGGCGATGCCACTGGCGTGCACGGCGTGGCTGGCGTGGTACGACCGCCGGGCGCTGCTGCGTTGGCTCAGCTATTCGCTGATGTTTTTAGGAATTGGCTTCGCTGTCTGTTTCGCAGCCTATGGTCACCCGTTCTTCAACCAGCTGATGACGCCGCGCACCGTCAATCTGTACAACGTCGTCAGTCTGCTCGGCTGGTTGCAGGGTTTCGTCATTCCGCTGGTGGTGTGGATCCTGTTCGTCCGCGCCGCCCGTCCGACCGCGGAATTCCGTCTGGTGAGCTTGCTGCTGGCGTTCGGCTGTGTCGCCTTCGTGGTCACGCGGATCGGCGAGGGTGTCAACATCAATTGCCTGTTCGACTGGATCATCGCGGCCTGTATCGCAGCGGGTGTGCTGCTGTCGCAGCTGGATCAGTCGCCGCTGTCTGCACGGTTCGGCGTGGTGACCACGGAGGCGTTGATCGTTGGCGCCCTGTGCCTGCGGCTGGTGCTACTGCCCTCGGGTGATCTCATCCGCTTCGTCACTGAACCGCGACTACTCGATGAGTTGCAGGCACGGCAGGCCGCGGTGCGAGCCGATGTTGCGTGGATGGCGCAGCAGCGCGGGCCAGCGATGTGCGATGAACTGGCGCTGTGCTATTGGTCGGGGCAGACGTCGGGCTACGATCAGTTCAACGCCGGCCAGGCATTCCTCACCGGGAAACGCTCGGAAGCCGAGTTGATGCGGCAGATCACAGCCGGCGCATTTCCGCTGATCGCTGCCTATCCCGGATCGCTGCTGATCGCGCCCGCCCGCGCCGCAGGCCTGACGGAACGTCCGGGCGCGACCGGGTCCTTGCTCTTCACCGCTCCCTGACGGCGGCTCATCTGCTGTGTTCCCTGCGGAACGATCATCCGTGCCTGCGATTACTCAGCGGGGCGCTGATCAACGACATGGAGAGCACATATGGCAGGCCAACTCGATGGCAAGCGCGTCGCTATTCTGGCTACCAACGGCTTCGAACAGTCGGAACTGGAAACCCCGCGCGACAAGCTGAAGGCGGCCGGCGCGCAGGTCGATATCGTCTCGCCGGAACAGGGCGAGATCAAAGGCTGGGACATGAAAGATTGGGGCCGGCCGGTGAAGGTCGACAAGCAGCTCGGCGCGGTGAAGGCCGACGATTACGACGCGATCGTGCTGCCTGGCGGCCAGATCAATCCGGACCTGCTGCGCGTCAATCCGGACGCGCTGAAGCTGATCAAGGCGTTCTATGATGCCGGCAAGCCGGTGGCGGCGGTGTGTCACGCGCCGTGGCTCCTGATCGAAACCGGCATCGCCAAGGGCAAGCGGATGACCTCGTACCACTCGATCAAGCAGGACGTGATCAACGCCGGCGCCAAGTGGGAGGATTCCCAGGTCGTCACCGACAACGGCCTGATCACCTCGCGCAACCCGGGCGACCTTGAGGCGTTCTCGGCCAAGATCATCGAGGAGATCCGCGAGGGCAAGCATCAGCGCCGCGCGGCCTGATGCGTGAACGGGTGACGGCGGCGCTCAGCCGCCGTTTCGCCACGGTGATCCGCGACAGTTCCGGGATGCAAACAACGACCGCGCCGATGGGTTCATCGGCGCGGTTTTGATGCCAGAGGAGCCGCGATGGCGCGGGCCGAGCGGATCGGGAGAGGTGGAGCGCTACGGCGCCGGAAGGCGCCGCAAGCTGCCGGCTCAGAGGCTGCCGTGCCGACGCACTGCGCGGGCGCCATGCTCGGCGCGGACCGGGATCGCCTTCGCGCCGGGGATCAGTTCGATCGGCAATTCCAGCTTCTTGCCGCCCTTGCCGCCGCCGCGCAGATCGCTGCCCATCGCCATGATCGCCGAGCCCATCGCGGCCGAGCCAAAGGTCACGACGAAGCCGAACAGCAGCAGGCCGAGCGCGGTGCCGGGCGAGTCGTCGGCGAAGATCAGATCGCGCAGATGGCCGGGGTTGAGATACAGCAGCCCGCCGAGCAGCAAGGCCGCGATCATCACACCGATCGCCAGATTGATCGCCAGCAGGCGAAACAGCGGTTGGCCCAGCAAGGCACTCCGGCGCGGCATGATGTTCTTCCCTTCGCTAACGATGGTTCGCCAGCTTGTCGCCAGCGTCCCTGGATTCGGGGCCGACTTGTCGGGTCAGATATGGCGCTGTTGGTCCCGCCTCGCAACCGCAAGTATGAAATGGTAGATTCGCGCGGTTGTCATAGCAATACGCATCAATACGCATTCAAGTTCGGTACGCCGTCCTTTCCCTTCGCCATTTCCCTTGCTTGGAGACACGATTCAGATGTTGAAGCTGCGCCTTGCTCTCGTCACCTGCGCCCTCGGCGGCGCTCTGCTGTCCACCGCGCCGGCTGAGGCCGCCCGCTGCGGCGGCGACTTCAACAGCTTCATTGCCAGCTTCTCTGCTGATGCAACCCAGGCCGGAATTTCGCAGGGCGTGATTTCGCAGGCGCTCGGCGGCGTCACCGAGGACCCCGGCGTGCTGGCGTTCGATCGCCGTCAGCGCGGCACCTTCAACAAGAGCTTCGAACAATACGTCTCGACGCGGGTCGGCGCCGGCCGCATCAAGGCCGGCCGCGCGATGCTGATGCGCCACGCCTCGCTGCTGTCGCGGATCGAGCGCCAGTTCGGCGTGCCGCCGCAGATCGTGGTGGCGATTTGGGGCCTGGAGACCGATTACGGCAAGGGCGACATGGGCAAGCTGCCGGTGTTCCGCGTGCTGGCGACGCTGGCGCATGACTGCCGCCGGACCGAGCTGTTCCAGGGCGAACTGCTGGCGGCTCTGCAGATCCTGCAGCGCGGCGACCTGACGTTGCGCGATATGGTCGGCGCCTATGCCGGCGAAATCGGCCAGACCCAGTTCCTGCCGTCGTCCTACATCAAGTACGGCGTCGACTATGACGGCAACGGCCACGTCGACCTGCGCCACAGCGTGCCGGACGTGCTGGCCTCGACCGCCAATCTGCTGAAGAGTGCCGGTTGGAAGGCCGGTGGCTCCTACGAAGAAGGCTCGGCGAATTTCGAAGCGATGCGCGAGTGGAATCGTGCGCTGGTGTATCGCAAGACGATCGCTTACTTCGCCGACAAGCTGATCGAGCAGTAAGCGCCTGGCAGATCCGGGCGCGCGGCACCGTCACATCGAGGTGGCGGTGCTGTTGGCCCGGACCAGCTTGTTGATCTGATCGAGCGAGAAGTTCTGGCCGCCGATCGACAGTTTTGGCGGCGTCTGGGTGAGGTCGACGGAGTCGATCGTTCCCTGGATCTGGGTGGAGACCGTGGCGGTCTTGCCCGACGCATCGGTGGCGACGATCGACAGCTTGTAGTTGCCGTCCGGCCATTGGGTGCCGTCGTTGCCGCGGCCGTCCCATTTGAACGCCTGATCCTTGCCGGCATTGATGGTGAACTTGCCGGAATACACCGTCTGGCCGGTGTCGCTCTGAATCGAAACCTGGGCGCTGACCGGCTTGTCGGTCGACAGCGACCAGATCGCCTTGCCTTCGCTCATCTGCACCTTGCTGCCGTCGACGATGGCGTTGGCGCCGACGAGGCTCATCGCTTGTGTCGCCTGTGCGGTGGTTTGCAGCTGCACCAGCGAACTCAGCGAGTCGTTGGTCTTGAGCTGCTGTTCGATGCCGGCGAACTGCACCAATTGCTGGGTGAACTGGTTGGTGTCCAGCGGGTCGGTCGGGTTCTGGTTCTTGAGCTGTGTCGTCAGCAGCGTCAGGAAGGTCTGGAAATTGTCCGCGATGCCCGGGGTCGAGCTGGTCTTGGACTTGGCGCTGTCGGCGGAGTAGTTCGGATTCGGGGCCGAGTACGGCGTAGTCGCGGTTGTGTAATCGACGGACATGCGCGTTGCTCCTCAGATTCGAATATCGACGCCGCCGCTCGCACCGAGCATGCGGCCGTAGCCGCGGCTCGCGACCGGCGTGGGCGGCAGTTCATCCTGCGAAATCACCAGCCGCTGCGACCTGCGGCCGCTCTCCTGCTGCTGGCCCTGCTGACCCGACGAGGACTGGTCACGCAGGCTGAACTGCAGGCCGCTGTCGCCGGTCTTCAAACCGGCATCGTCGAGCGCGCGCTGCAACTGGGTTTGATCCTGGCGCAGCATCTGCAGCGTCTCAGGCTTCTCCACCGTCAGATGCGACGTCACCTGGCCGTGGCGATCGACGTCGATCCGCACGTCGATACGGCCGAGTTCGGCCGGATCGAGACGGATGTCGAAGCGGGTCGCGCCGCCTTTGGCGCGGGTGGCGATCTCGACGGCGAGCCCTTCGACCGGCACCGGCGCGTTGGCGGCGTTGGTCGCGGTGAGCTGCGAGGCGGCCGCCGCATTGACGCCGGTGGTGGCCGCCGGCTGCAGATGCTGGGGCACCGCGATTGGTGTCTGCGGCAGCATGGTGTTGGCATCGGCCTGCGCCTGGGCTTGCGGCAGCGCCGCGTCCGGCTTCAGGTGCGAGGCGCCGGACTTCGGCGACGCATCGTCGCCGGCGCCAGCGAGCGCGTGGGCGAGCTTCGCGTCTCCGGCCGGCTGGCCGTCGGGCGTCGTCTGGCCGGGCTGCGGCGGCACCGGCGTTCCGGTGGTGGCGTTGGCAGTTGCCGCCTGGGCGGCCGCGGCCTGCGCGGTCGTTGGGGTGGTGGCCTCGCCCTTGGTGTCCGACTTGGCTGTCCCGTCGGTCTTGGCGCCCGCCTTGGTGTCGGCCTTGGCGCCGTTGGCCTGGGCTGCCAGCGCGGCGAGTTTCGGATCGGCCGCGACGCCTGCCTGGGTCGCCTCGGCGGTCCCCGTCTGGTCGGCGGTAGCGGTCTGAGTCGTTGTCGTGCCGGCATCGGCCTTGGCCTTCAGCGCCGCGGCGGCGGCGATCGCCAGCGGCGTGCCGGTCGCGCTGCCGGCGGCGTCACCTTCGGCGTTCGGGCCGGTGGCGGCGGTCGTGATCTGGGCAGCGATCAGCGCGGTCGCGTTCGGCGTGATCGTCACCGGCGGGGTCGCGCCGGCGTCCTTGCTGTCGGCTTGGTCGGCGCCCTTGGCGTCGGTGTCCTTGGCGGCTCCGGATTTGTCGTCCTTGGCCGACTTCGTGTTGTCCGCCTTGTCGCTCTTCGTCGTACCGGTCTTGTCGCCGCCGGTGGTGTCGGTGGTCTTGGCGTCCGGCTTGGCCGGATCGGACGACGCGGCGTTATCGGCGCGGCGGGAGTCGTCGTTGGTGTCGCGGGAGCGGCTGCGATCGGTCGTATCGCTCCGGTCGGTGCGGGAGCTGCGGCTGATGCCGCGGTCGTCCGAGGCGCTGCTCGAGGACCGGGTGTCCGGCTTTGGCGCCGAGCTGGCCTTGTCGTAGGCAGCGGTATTGCTGTCCACAAGGGCGGCGAAATTGTCCATATGCGACGAACGCTCGTTGCGCGCCTGGGTGCGAGGCGCGGGGGCGGGCGTGCTGGCTGCGACGTCTGGCGATGCGTTGACCACGGGCAATCTCTCACTCTTCAGTCCAAAGCACCTTCAGCAAGGACCGGGCCAAACAAAAGAGTGAGTGAATCCAGATGGTTGGCGTCGGCAACGGCAGGGCGGAACCGGGCTTTGCCACGCTATTTCTGCCGCTGCGGCAGAATTTGCCGCGGCCGCGGCCCGCAAAACCGGGCCGCTGCGATTGCGCCTCCGGGAGGCGGCCTATATTAAAAGCATGCATCACCGAGGTTTGCGGAATTGGCCCTGCCGCTTCCGGACATTGCGGAAGGATGACCGCGCGGCGGACGCCGGTCGCAGCTTATGACTGAACCAATGCTCAACAGTCTGGATCTCGAAGGCCGGCCGCAGGACACCCGCGTCGTGGTCGCGATGTCCGGCGGCGTGGATTCCTCGACGACTGCCGCGCTGCTCAAGGCGCAGGGCTACGACGTCGTCGGCATCACGCTGCAGCTCTACGATCATGGCGAGGCGATCCATCGCAAGGGCGCCTGCTGCGCCGGCCAGGATATTCACGACGCCCGCGCGGTCGCCGAGCGGATCGGGATTCCGCATTACGTGCTCGACTATGAAAGCCGGTTTCGCGAGTCGGTGATCGACAGCTTTGCCGACAGCTACGCCTCCGGCGAGACGCCGGTGCCGTGCATCGAGTGCAACCGCTCGGTCAAATTCCGCGACCTGCTCGCGACCGCGCGCGAGCTCGGCGCCTCGGCGCTGGCGACCGGTCACTACGTGTCGTCGCGGCGCCTCGATGACGGATCGCGGGCGCTGGTCTGCGCCGCCGATCGCGACCGCGACCAGAGCTACTTCCTGTTCGCCACCACGCGCGAGCAGCTGCAATTCCTGCGCTTCCCGCTCGGCGACATGACTAAGCCGCAGACCCGCGAGTTGGCGCGGCAGTTCGGCCTGTCGGTCGCCGACAAGCACGACAGCCAGGACATCTGCTTTGTTCCGACCGGGCGCTACACCGACGTGGTCGAGCGGCTGAAGCCGAACGCGATGGAGCCGGGCGACATCGTCGATGTCGACGGCCGCGTGCTCGGCCAGCATCCCGGCATCGTCCACTTCACCGTCGGCCAGCGCCGCGGTCTCGGCATCGCATCGCGCTCGCCGCTTTACGTGCTGCGGCTCGATGCGGCGCGGCGGCAGGTCGTGGTCGGCCCGCGCGAAGCGCTGCTGATGGACCGGATCGTGCTGCGCGACATCAACTGGATCGGCGACGGGGCACTCGACGACGTGATCGGCGACGGCCTGGAGCTGTTCGTCCGGGTGCGCTCGACGCGGGCGCCGCAGCCGGCTTGGCTGCGCGCAGCGAACGGCGGCTATGAGGTCGAACTCGTGGTCGGCGAGGAGGGCGTGTCGCCGGGGCAGGCCTGCGTGTTCTACGATGCGGCCGAGGGCCAGGCCCGCGTGCTCGGCGGCGGCTTCATCAAGAGCGCTGCGCCGCGCCGGTTCGAAGGCGGGCGCGAGCAAATCGAGGCGCCGGCGCTGGCCGCCGTGCGCGGCTAAAGGATTTTCGGGGCAGAGTATGGCGAACGACATCGATCGCGCGGGCGTGGCGAAAGCCTACGCGCGCTGGGCGCCGATTTACGATCTGGTTTTCGGCAAAGTGTTCGACAGCGGCCGGCAATCGACCATCGCGGTGGCCGATGCGATCGGCGGGCGTGTGCTCGACGTCGGCGTTGGTACCGGGCTGTCGCTGTCGGATTATTCCAAGACCACCCGGCTGTGCGGCGTCGATATTTCCGAGCCGATGCTGCGCAAGGCGCATGAGCGCGTCCGCACGCTGAACCTCAGCAATGTCGATGTGCTGGCGGTGATGGACGCCAAGAACCTGGCGTTTCCGGCCGATTACTTCGACGCCGTCGTGGCGCAATACGTCATCACCGCGGTGCCGGACCCGGAAGCCACGCTGGACGATTTCGTCCGCGTGCTGAAGCCGGGCGGCGAGCTGATCCTGGTCAACCACATCGGCGCCGAAAGCGGACCGCGCAAACTGTTCGAACTGGCGTTCTCGCCGATCGCGCGCCGGCTCGGCTGGCGGCCTGAGTTCCCGTGGCAGCGGCTGGTGAACTGGGCGGCGCACAACCGCGGGGTGGAACTCGCAGAGCGCCGGCCAATGCCGCCGATGGGCCACTTCTCGCTGATCCGCTATCGCAAACTGTGACCGTGTGACGCCGGAACGTGGCAGGCTTCGCCACGTTGTCCGGGCATGATGTCAAAACTGACCATCGCGCTCGGATGCTTGGCTCTGGCGGCCGCGCCCGCAGCGGCGCAGGCGCCGCCCAAGCCGCCTACCACCACGGCGCCGTCGGCGACCGAATGCTCGCCGCATGCGACCGTCAATCCGCCCGGCACGACCGCTCCAGGTGCCACCACCGGCCAGACCCAGCAGCCGCTCGGCGACAAGCTCGCTAAGACCGATGGCGTGCTTTGCCCGCCGACCGGCGTCGACCCGGAAATCCGGGCGCCGACCCCGGACGTCGGCAGAACCCCGGTGATTCCGCCGCCGGGCAGCCCGGGTGGCGATCCGACGGTCCGTCCGAAATAGCCGTATCGGCAAGTTTTCCTGCCCTGTCCGGCATTGCTTGACAGGGCAACCCGCGCCTCCTTATATGCCGCGCGTTCGCATCGCCTTCTTCGCAAGGCCGACGGCGAACCACCGTGGCGGGGTAGCTCAGCTGGTTAGAGCACGGGAATCATAATCCTGGGGTCGGGGGTTCAAGTCCCTCTCCCGCTACCACCAAGCCCCCCCTGCCGTTTCCAGCGATGCGGCGCATTGCGGGCGGGGCTTGCAAGAGGGTTTCGAGGCGTCCCCTGATCTCGATCTCGATATCGGCGCTGTTCGGGGGTGCGTACACCACAACCGAATCCACCAGTTCGCGCAGCCGGTCGGCGGCGCCGTCGACCTCGCCGATTTCGTTTTGCTGCATCAGCTCCGCTAGTGTCGCGATGTCGGTCCGGTAACGCGCAATCGTCGCGGGATGCAGTGCCACGACGTTTCCGGCCTCGCCGATCGCGTCGAGCCGCGCGGCGATGGTTTCGCGCTCGGCCTGCAACGCGTTGATCTGCGGCACGATGGGCGCCGGATCGGCGCCGAGGCGGCCGACAAGGTCAATCAGGCGGTCGAGCTGCCGGGTGATCTCGCCTTGGCGCCGGGTGAGCTTGGCGCGGTCGGTGTCTGCCTCTTTGGCAAGTCGGCGGCGTTCGTCGTTATAAGTCGCGACGTATTCGGCGAGGAACACCGGGTTTTTTAGTTCTCTCTGCAGACCTTCGAAGGTGAGTCGTTCAACGTCATCCCGCTTAATGCGGCGGCTGTTGGTGCAGGCGCCGCTTTCGCGGTGCGTCGAGCACTGCAGTCGGGCGGTGCCGGCGCGGTTGCCGATCGACGACATGCCGCCGCCACACGAGCCGCAACGGATTAGTCCGGCGAGAATGCGGGCGGTGCGCTGGATCGCGCGCGGGGCGCCTGGCGTGCTGGTGCGTGCCTTGCGGGCTTGGGCCGCTCGCCACAGGTCATCTGTGATAATCCGAAGGTGCGGCGCCTCGGCGGTGCGAAATTGATCGGGCTTGTTCGGTCGCGAAATTCGTTTGCCCGTCGCCGGGTCTTTGATCATCCGGACCTTATTCCAAACGATCCGGCCGGTATAAAGCTCATTGAGCAAGATACCGGCGCCGCGCTGCACGTTGCCGTTGATCGTCGACGCGTTCCAGCGCGTGCCTCGGGGCGCTGGCGCGCTTTCGGCGTTGAGTCGCCCGGCAATGTCACGGGGCGGGGCACCGGCGGCGTATTCGGTAAAGATGCGGCGGACGATCTCGGCCTCGGCTTCGACGATCTCCAGTTCGCCCGGCTTGCCCGGCACGGCCTGATAACCGAAAGCGCGGCCGCCGGCGTGGCGGCCCGATCTCACCACGCCGTCCATGCCGCGGCGGACGTGCACCACCAAATTCTCAATGAACATTTCGCCCATGAGCGCGCGCAGCGCGCCGTCGAGCTTGCCGACCTTGCCGCTTGCGGTGTGGATCGTGATGCCGAGGAAATCGAGGCGCTTGCGGGCGGCGTGCCAATCGCCTTGATCTCGCGAAATGCGGTCGACATCCTCGGCGATCACGGCGTCGAACAGCCTCGCCTCGGCGGCTCGCATCATGGTCGCGAAGCCGGGGCGGTTAATCGCGCTGGTGCCTGAAATCGCCCGATCCTCAAAGGTAGAGACAACGGCCATTCCATCGCGGGCCGCGATCTCACGGCACAGCGCGATTTGATCGTCGATCGAGCGGTCGGACTGCAGATCGGAGGAAAATCGGGCGTAAATGGCGGCGCGGATCATGGGCTCGGGCTGGCGGCTGCGGCGCCGCCGGCCTTTTCCCGCCGCGCCATATCCCGCGCATGATCCTCGCGCGCCGCGCGTTTGGCAAGCGCCCGCACCAGCTCGAGCAATTCCTCGGGCGGCTTGTGGAAAGGTGCTGGTTGGCGGGCTCGGGGCACGGTTCGCTTATTTTTTCACGTCGAGGCGTTTGCTGATCAGCGCGACGGCGGCTGCGGCCGCGCCGGTTTGCGTTTGGAATCGCTTCGGCTTGCCGCTGCCATTCTTGATCGCCGCGCCGTCGACGAGCGCGACATAGGTCGACGCGCCGCGGCAGCGGCGAAGGCAAATTCGGCCGTCGGCGCTGCGGCGTTCGAAGTCATTGATGCCAGTTTTGTAACTATCGAACTTGACGCCGCCGACGATTAGCAGCGTCGCGTTATGGCAAAGCCGGCCGACAGCTTGAGGCGTTGTCATACCGCGTCGCCTTCCGGATTGATGATGGCGCCGTCGAGCCGGTTCGGGGCTTGCAATTGTTGGCGGGCAAGGTGCAGCGCCGCGTGACGGCGTGCCGGTTCGATCTGCAGCACCTTTTCGTCGTCAAACGCTTCGGGGTCGATCGCGCGCGCTCTGGTGAGTGCGACGCCGAGCAAATATCCGTTGAGGCTCATTGGTTCATCCGCCGAGCATGGGCGCGCTGGCGCCTGATCTCGATCAGGTGTGTGAGTGCCGAGGCGTGCTGATCGCGCACGCTATAGAAGTCGGTAAGGAACGACTCCGGCACCCGCTGGCCGCGGATCAGCGGCCAGACCTTAACGAACAGTGCGCGATCTTCGGCGTAGTGCGACTCGTCGATCTGGTAATTGCGCGGGCGTGCGCTGATCAACAGCCAATGCGTTTCGAGCTTGATTGCGTCGAGCAGTTTCTCGGCGCGGGCGGCCTTGTTTGTAGGATCGTCGACACGCGGCCTCATGGGCGCTTTTCCTCCGTTGTGATGCGGATCACGCGCGCCACGTCGGCGCGCCGGGCGAACAGTTTTTTGAGACGCCTGGCGCTCGCGCGCGGCGGGACGATCTGAGCCTCGTCGAGCATGTCCCCGTTAGCGTCGAGTGCGATCATGGTTTGCAGCTTCACGGCTGCACCGGGCGTCGACGGCAGCTCTTGAAGCTCTTTCGTGGCGTGATGAACGCGTGTCCCGCCGGCGAAAGTGTCGCAAACAGGATCGGTGTCTCGGTGGTCCCGCGAATGGGTGGATAGTTGATGCTGACAAACTCGGGAAAAACCCGCGCGACGGCGCGGATGTTGGTGGCGACGCTACGATTGAATACTGCGCGATGGTCGCGCACGGCGCGCATCGCAAATATGCAGGCTTCGGAAAGGCGACGGCTGCGCATAGCGGTCACCGTGTTCTAGTTGACACGACAGGCGAGCCGCCGCGCGGTATTCGCCGCGGCGTTGCCGTATCGTTGCAGTTGCTCGGCGGTCCAGCCGGCGCGCAGCATGTCGGTTTCTGTCACGCCGACGCCGGCGGTGCGCATATCGTCGGCAAGAGCGAGAATGGCGCGATGGCCGGACAGCAGGCGGCGCGGGTCGCTTGCTGATGCGGTGGTGATGGCGAGTGACATCGGCTTCCTTTCCTAGTGGAGAGCCGAAATCTAAAAGCGTCGCTTTTGAAAAGTCCACGCAAAAAATAAGTGCAACGTATAAAATTGAGGTTGAAAATCCTCTCTGCTTATAATCCGGGCGGAGTTCGTCGAATCAGTCAGCCGTCCTAATCAGAGATCGAGGAAAACTTTGACGACGCGTCCAACGACGCTGACGCCTTCCAGCCCGTCGAGTTCGATCGGATCGTGCTCGGGGTTGTGCGAATAGGGTTCCAGTCGCATCGGGCGGGCGCGGTACCGCTTAAAGGTCGCGCGGCCATCGTGCATGAAAATGTAGTCCTTGCCCGGCACAAGTTCGCGGTCGGCGCGGTCGACAACGATAAAGCTGGTGTCGGGGGCGATCTTGTTCATGCTGTCGCCTTCGACCTGAAGAATGAAATAATCTCCGTTCCGCAGGCCGGCGACGGGAATTCGCCGCAATTCGTCAAGGTGGGCGTCGAGGACCGTTTCGGCCGCCGACAACGCGCCGGCGCTGACCATGGTGTAAACGGGCAGGTTGATGGCTCGGCTCGGCAGGAATTTCGCAAACGCCGGCTCGATCTCGATCAGCTTCAACAAATTTTTTTCGGTCGGCGCATCTTCGCCGCTTTCCCAGCGCGAAACGCCGACCTGACTCACGCCGACCAATTCGCCGAAACGCGTTTGGCTCAGGGGTTTTCCCTTGCTGCCAAGCGCGAGGCGCGTGTCGCGAATGAGCTTTTCCAACGACGGTGACATGCGCCGAGAGTAGGGCGCAGCTTCGCGATCCCATAACCGCCGGACGTATGGGGCGGGTTGCGAAATATAAGTGCCGCGTATATCCGGAGTGTGCATCGAGTCGGTTGGCGATTCGGGTGCGGAAAAGCTGGGGAGGCGGCCGTGTCAGCGGCTGCCGGCATCCACCCTAGTTCGTCCAGTTCCAAATGTCGAATCACGGGGTAGGGCCGCGGAACAAGGCTTCCGCGGCAGCGGGGGAGTCATGTCTCAAGCGGATGAAAAGCCTGCGCGCTGCGGCGCGGGGAATGGCGGCGGTTGTTCTTGTCCGGCTTGCGCCTCGCCATTCGTGGTCCGGCGGGCGCTGGCCGTCGCGACCGATGAGGCGCCGCGCGCGCCAGAGTTAACGCGCGAGCCGCCCGACCTCTACGCCGACATGACGTTGAGGGGCGCGTGGTGAGGTTCGAAATCGCGATCGCGCTCGTCTATTGCGCGCCGTTGGCGATCGCCGGCGTGATCATCGTATTCGTCGCCCGTCGCCGTCGGCTCGCGTCGTGCGACGGTGTTAGTTGCAACTGCGCCGCGCGGCTCGACGCCTGCGCCTGCCGGAATGATGACGGCAGCCGCAACCCGCGCGGCGCAGGGCGCGGCCGGATGGTGCGGCCGTGATCGCCGGAAGCCTGCGCGGCGCGCTGTCGCGGCTGATCGGTGCGGCCGAGACGATTATCGCTCGGCCCGATCTGGCAATTCCGATGTTGCCCGATCTGATCGAGATCGAGGCCGACTTTGCCGAGTCCGGCGGCGCCGGGTGCGGCGCGGCGTTGCTAACACACACGCTCAAGCTGATTGCGTCCGAACCGCTGGCGACCGGCGCAACGGTGCTGCGCCTCGCCTTCGTCGCCGAGCAGGCGCTCGCGATCACGCGCGACGATCTTTTCCAACTGGTGAGCAAGGGGGTGAGGGGATGATCAGCGAGGTGCGTCAACAATGGCTGCGCGATGCGTGGCACGGGCCGGACAAGCTCGACGCGATCGCCGCGGCGGCCAATCTCGGGCCGCGGCATGTGCGCAGGTTTTGGGAAGGCGAGAAGGCTGCCGGCCGGTTGCCGAGCGGGCCGCGGCCGCACTTTGCGGCGCGTAGTAGCGCGCGTGTGCCGCTCGCGCCGTCCGCGCTCGCCTGCGACGGCTCGATCGGCGCGATTGTCGATGCCGATGACACCGACGCCTCGCCGATCGCGCAGCCTAATCCCTGCTACGCGTCCGCCTGCGCGCGCTCGCTGGCGGCGCTGCACCACGCGCATGATCCCGACGCGATGGTGGTCGAGGTTCCGACGCAGTACCTCGCGCAGCCGCCGGTGACGCAAGACAAGCTGATGGCGATGGCGCGGGCGCTCGATCAGCAAAGCCGCGCGCGGCGAGCCGGGGTGGCGCGGTGAGCGCGGCCACGGCGATCGGCCCGATCAGCTGCATCCGCTCCGTTGGCGGCGTCGTGGTGATCAAAAGCCCAAGCATGGGCAAGAGCACCAGCACCGCGGTCTTGGCCGCGATGCCCGCACCTGCTGCGCCGTCATGCAGGCGGGCCGCGCGCGGTTCGTGCGCTGATCTCTCAAATCTTCCGAAATGAAGGACTAAGCGGCATGGCCGGCAGCGTTAACAAAGTCATCTTGATCGGCAACCTCGGCACCGATCCGGATATTCGCCACACCCAAGACGGCCGACCGATCGCGACGTTTTCGATCGCGACCTCGGAGACGTGGCGCGACCGAACGACGGGCGAGCGCAAGGAGGCGACCGAGTGGCACCGCGTCGTCGTGTTCAATGAAAACCTCGCCAAGATCGCCGAGCAGTACCTCAAGAAAGGTAGCAAGGTTTACGTCGAGGGCGCGCAGAAAACCCGCAAATGGACGGATCAGGGCGGCGTCGATCGGTACACGACGGAGGTTGTGCTGCAATCCTTCAACAGCACCCTGACGCTGCTCGACAAGCGCGAGGGCGTGCCGGGCGCGCAGGGCGAGGGCGACTACGGCACCACGCGCACCACGGCGCCGGCGAGCGGCGGCACGCTGCCGCCACGCGGCTCGGGCGGGATCAGCTCGGGCCGGGCTTCGCCGCCTCTCGATGACGATATTCCGTTCTAGGGGCGCGGGCGATGCGGTTCTATCGCGGCGACGCGCACAGCCGGCAATTCCGAAACTTTGTCGACGCTAACGACGCTGCCGGCTTTGCGGCGCGCGCAGCGGCGCACGCCGAGCCGACTAAGCGCGAGCTGCGCGAAATGATCGCGCAGGCGGTGCGCAACACCGCGGCGCTGCAAGGCCGCGCCACGAGCAAGTGCAGGGGGGAGCGATGACGATCGACGCGCACGGCGGCGAGGCGCTGCTCGGCGGCCGGGTGATGCTGCATGCCGGTGACAGCCTGGCGGTGCTGGATACGCTGGCGGAAAGCTCGATCGACGCGTGTGTGTGCGATCCGCCGTATCACCTCACCTCGATCGTGCAGCGGTTCGGAAAGGATGGCGCTGCGCCGGCGCAGGACGATCGCTCGGGCGGCGCCTACAAGCGCACCTCGGCCGGTTTCATGGGCAAGCAATGGGACGGCGGCGATATCGCGTTCCGGCCTGATATCTGGCGCAAGGTGTATCGGGTGCTGAAACCCGGCGCGCACCTGCTCGCGTTCGGCGCGTCGCGCGGCTTCGGCCGGATGCAGGTGGCGATCGAGGATGCGGGATTTGAAACCCGCGACTGCATTCTCGACATGATCGACGCCGACGCGCGGATCGTCGGGTTTCTCAACTCATTGAACGATGCGCAGCGCGCGGCCTTCCTGCAGATCGTGGTGGAGTCCGGCGACGTTGGCGGGTTGCTCGCCTGGGTATTCGGCTCGGGCTTTCCGAAGTCGCACGCGGTATCGCTGGATTTCGAAAAGACGCTGTGTGAGCCGCGCAAGGTCGGCGGCGTGACCGAGTATTTCTACCTTTCCGACGGCGAGAAAATGCGGCGCGAGGCGCCGTTCCGGCACGATCTGGCGCAGCAATTCGCCGGCTTCGGCAGCGCGCTCAAGCCCGCATTCGAGCCGATCGTGATGGCACGCAAGCCGCTGATCGGCTCGATCGCCGACAACGTCGCGGCGTTCGGCACCGGCGCTATCAATATCGACGCGGCGCGGATCACCGCAGACGCGAGCGAGGTGATCGAGGCGAGCGCGGACTATTCCGAGGTGACGCCGGGGCATGACGGCTATCGCCGGCCGGGGCGTTCGATGTTCTCGCACAAGGCGGCCGAGCGCGGCGGGCCGTCCAACGGGACCGGGCGGTTTCCGGCGAACGTGATCCATGACGGCAGCGCCGGCGTGATCGCGGGGTTTCCTGCCGCTGCTGGCGGCGGCAGAGCGACGCGCGGCGGTTCGGCCGATGGTAACGGCATTTACGGATCGGCGTTTCCGCGCGGTGATCTGCGCGAGGTGGGTTTCGGCGACGGCGGCTCGGCCGCGCGTTTCTTCTATTCCGCAAAGGCCGATGCGCACGACCGCGTCGGTTCTAAGCATCCGACGATTAAGCCGGTCGACGTGATTCAGTACCTCGTTCGCTTAAGTACGGCGCCGGGGCAGGTGGTGCTCGATCCGTTCGCCGGCACCGGCACCACGGGCGAGGCGGCGTTCCGCGAGGGCCGCCGCGCGGTGCTGATCGAGCGCGAGGCCGAGTACCGCGACGATATCCGCCGCCGCATGGCGCTCGCGCTCGCCGGCCCCGATGAACGCAAGCGCGAATCCGTCAAGGCGAAAATCGGAGAGCGGCCTTTCGAGGCCGGATCGCTGTTCGCGGACCTCTAACTAACTAAGGGAAGATGATGACGCATCCGACACACAAGACGCGGCTTTCCGATTCCTCGCTGTATGACGAGGTGTGCACGCTCTGCGGTGCGACCGACGCGCAGGGCACGGCCGACGCGCTCGCCGCGCCTTGCCCGAACGCCGCGCGGCCTGGCGCGCACTGCGCCGAGTGCTGGAAGGATGAGCGCGACGGCGCGCGCACCCGCTACGTTTGCACCGGGGGCTGCCACACCGCCCGCGCGCTCGATCTGGCGACGTTCGCCGCGCTCTGCGCGACGTCGGATGCGCCGTTGCACGTCGGCGTCGATCTCGGCTCGCGCTCGGCGGTCACGCGCGCCGAGCGCGCGTTGCCGCGGATGCAGGAACAACGGCCTTGGCCGGGCGAACCGGCGGTGGCGACGGGGGCGCTGGCGGCGTTCGATCTCGTCGCTCACCTTGAGCGGCAACGGCAGTTTTCGTTTCGCACGTTCGGGCCGGGACCGCGCACCGCTGGCGTGATCGACCATATCCGCCGTGAGTTGATCGAGGTGGAAAAGGCGCCGGGCGATATCACTGAATGGGTCGACGTGATCCTGCTCGCGCTCGACGGCGCTTGGCGCGCTGGTTTCAAGCCGGAGGAAATCGCCGGCGCGATCGCGCTCAAGCAGTCGCGCAACGAGGCGCGCACCTGGCCGGACTGGCGCACCGCAGATCCCGACAAGGCGATCGAGCACGTGCGTTCAGCGCCGACGCCGGACTCGGCGCGGGTGCTCGGCGATCGTCTGGTCGGGCTTCTCGACGACGGCATGTGTGATGAGCACGGCGTCTTCGGATGCAGGAAGTGCCTCAAGGGCGGCGTGTGATGCCGGATCGCGTCGAGCTGGCGGCGTTCGCGCTGTTCGCTGTGGTGCTGGTGATCACGCTCGATCCGATCATCGCACGGGCGACGCGCGTGTTTGCGTTTTTCGAAATTATCAACAGGGGGATGCAATGATGTGTAGTTATTGCGCGTCATCGGCCGGGGCGTGCGACTGTCTCGATCCGTCACAGTTGCCGCCGGCGCCGCGCGTAGGCGACTGGATTCAGACGTTTACCGGCGGCGCCTTCTGGCCGCTCGATCCTCGCGCCGAAGAAATCAGCGTCTTGGATATTACGGCCGGATTGGCGCGTGAATGCCGGTTCGGCGGGCAATGCCTGCGCTTCTACAGCGTCGCCGAGCACAGTGTTTTGATGTACCGCGTTGCGACTGATCGTTGCTGGTCGGCGCGGCAGCGGCGCGCGGTGCTTCTGCATGATGCCAGCGAAGGACTCGGCCTGCGCGACATTCCGCGGCCGATCAAGGGTGAGTTCTCGAACTACAAGGCAATTGAAAGCCGCGTGATGCGGGTTGTTGCTGCGAAGTTCGATTTTGATTGGCCGCTCGATCCCTCGATTAAGCAGCTCGACAATGAGATCGGTGGCGCTGAGCAGTTGCAAAACATGGCGCCCGCGGTGATGCCGTGGGGTGCGACCGCTGATCATGCAGCGTTCGGTGCTGATCCGCTCGGCGTGCGGCTCGAGTATTGGTCGCCGGACAGGGCGTTTATCGAGTTTCAAATCGCGGCGGCTGAGCTTGGGTTGTGGCGATGACTGATCGCCCGGCTTTCACGGTGCAGCACAAGCGGCGCGCGCCGAATGCGGACTACGCCAGCAAGCCGGGCGACGCTCGCCGCTCGGGCCGGGCTGCGCCTGGCGCGCTGGCCGGCGCGCCGGTGATCTCGATCGAGTACCGCGAAACCGGCGCCTCGATCGAGGCGCGGCTCGGTGTGGTGGTGGTTGGCGCGGTCACGCACGATCCGACGGCCGGCTATTTTTGGGCGGTGTACCTGCCCGACGTGCCGCGCACGCCTCGGCCCGCGGCCAGCGCCGTCAAGGCGCGCTCGGCGCTCGATCACAAAATCAGGGAATGGTGCGCGGCGGCGCGGCTGATGTCGGCGAGGCGATCATGATGACGCGGCCGCAATTCATCGCAATGGCGTTCGGCCTGATCCTCGCCGGCGTGGCGATCGGATACTCGATCGGCGGCGCGTCGCGCGTTGCCAGCGTGGCCAAACTCGGCGCGGCGGTGACCGCTGCGCAGGTGACACAATGCGTCAAGCGCGACCGGATGCTGCCGGCGATCGAGGTGCGGCCGTGAGCGACAACCCCGCACCCCGTGACGACGGGGTACCCCATGATGACGCCGAAGCGTCGATCACGTTCGGCGCCATGCTGATTGAGCTGGAATCGCAGGCGAACCGATATGCGCTGTGGCGCAACTACGCGCTGAACGAGGCCGATCGCGCGGCGACCGATGTTGATCGAGATTTCTGCCACCGGATCGCCGCCGATCGTTGGCGTCTCGTCGCGATCTACCAAAACATGATGCTGCTCGTTGAACGGATTCGCGGCGACGCGGTGATCTGCCGCCGCACGAGCGTATTGCGCGAATGCTCGAATCCGATAGCGGCTTTGATCCGTCGCACCTCGACGAAACCCCGCACCCCGCCGAGACGGGGCACCCCTACGGGCAAGGCGAGGATGAGGGGGAAATCGAGCCTGCCGACGACGCGCGGCCCGACGACGCCGACGACGTATCGCGGGCGGTGCTGGTCGCCTGCGCGCGCGAGCCGCAGAACGATCTCGGCAACGGCCGGCGGTTGTTGCACCATTTCGGCGGCGATCTGTTGCATGTGCGCGACGTGGGTTGGCACGCCTGGGTCGGGCAGCATTGGGAGCGCGAAGGCGGCGCCGAGGTGGCGGTTAAGCTCGCGCACAAAACCGCCGAGCGCATCGTGCTCGAGTCCGACGTGATCGAGCCGACGCCGAACGAGCGGCGTGCGATCGATACGGCCAGCCAAGCGCGCGATCAGATCGCCGCGATCGAGGCCGAGGCCGATCCGCGAGCGCGGATCGCGCAGCGCTCGGCGGCGGTGATGCTCAAACGTATGATCCTCGCCGGCGAGGAAGCGCAGGCGGCCGTCAAGGGGCGCCAGATCGCCCGGCGGAAATATGCGGTGTCGAGTGGAAACTCGGGCAAAATCCGCGGGATGCTCGATCAGGCGCAGCCGTACCGCACGGTGACGGTCGACGATCTCGACGGCGATCCGCTCGCGTTCAACGTGCTCAACGGCACGCTGCGGTTTGTCGCCGACGAGGTGCCAGATCCCGACGCGTCGGATCATTCCGACAAGGTGACCAAGCGGTGGCGCGTCGAGCTGACGCCGCACCGGCGCGCCGACAACATCACCAAGGTTGCGCCGGTCGACTACGATCCGACCGCGCGGGCACCGAATTTCGAGGCGGCTGTTAGGCGATTTCTGCCGATCGCCACGGTGCGCGACTTTGTGCAGCGTTATCACGGCTACGCGCTCACCGGACTCACCGGCGAGCAGTGTTTCGTTTTCAGCTATGGCACCGGCGCAAACTGGAAATCGACGTTCGTCGAGATCGTCGCGCGGATCATGGGACCATATTGCGCAACGATCAATTTCGAGTCGCTCGCCGGCGATCAGCAACGCTCGGGCTCGGGACCGTCGCCCGATCTGGCGCGGCTGCCGGGCGCGCGCCTGGTGCGTGCGTCCGAACCAGAGCGCGGGGTGCAGTTCAAAGAGGCACTGATCAAGTCGCTCACCGGCGGCGAGCCGATGCTCGTGCGGTCGCTCAACAAAGAGTTTTTCGAGTTTCGCCCGGCCTTCAAGCTCGTTCTGAGCGGCAACCACAAGCCCGAGGTTTCGGGCGTCGATCATGGCATTTGGCGGCGGATCAAGTTTGTTCCGTGGCCGGTGACGATCGCCGATCACGAGCGGCGACCGATGGATGAGGTGATGGCCGAGATCATGCCGGAGCGATCCGGAATCCTAAATTGGCTGATTGCCGGGGCGCTCGATTACTTGAACGACGGCCTGCGCACGCCGGCCGAGGTGATGGAGGCGACGGCCGAATACCGCGACGAAATGGACCCTGTCGGCACATTCATCGGCGATTGCGTCGAGGGTGTGCCGGCGAACGCCGACGGCACGGCGGCGTCGAGTGTGAGCGCGCGCGAGATGTACGACGCTTTTGCCGCGTGGGCGAACGCGAACGCGGTGCGGCCTTGGAAAGAAACGATGTTCGGCCGGGTGATGTCGCAAAAGGGGTTCCTCAAAGAGCGCAAGGAAACCGGCAAGCGCTACATGCACGTTCGGCTGAAAAACGTCCCGGCCGCACCGCGCCGCCGGCCCGACGAGCCGCCGCACCCGGCCGACGACGTGGTGCCGATTTGAGGTTGCGAGCCTCGCCGGCAACCGTGCAGCCATCTGAAAACCATGTCGGGATGCACGGTCGCTGTACGGTTGCGCAAAACCGTGCATCCCGAAATTCCGTAGCGATCGCAAGGCGCTGTCGGGTTGGCTGTAGGGATGCACGGTTTAGGCGGGTGTCCGGCCTCTGCTACTCCGGGGTGCGGGGGCGAAAGCCGGATCACTGACTCATATGTACGTACCCTTCTAAACCCTACATCCCTACAGCAAGACTATGCAGCCTATTGAAAACTATACAGAATTTATCCTGTAGGGTTTCTAACTAACTGTACAGAAACCCTACATCCCTACAGCCGATAAGTTCCAACCCCAAAAGGACAAGGCCGTGAAACCGAAAATCGAAATCGAGCGACTGCTGCAATGGGCGCTGCGCGAAGAGCTGCCGAAAGGTCGGGGGGTGTCGGCCGAGATCGGCGCTGCGATCCGCCGCCACAAGGCTGCGCGGCCCGGCATGATCGCGCGCAGCCTCGATCACCAGCGCGAAAGCGATCCGCTCGGTTATGTGCCGGGCGCCCCGCACGCCGACGCCGAACTGATCGCGGCGGCGATCGCCGATCTGCCGACCGATGCGACGATCGAAAGCGAGCACGACGCGCGCGCGCTGTTCGGTGATCTCGCGCCGATCGCCGAGGCGTGTATCTCGCCGCTGTTGCGATCGCAGTTCAACGCGCAGGCGATCGTCACGGCTTGCGCGGCGATGGGCAGGCGCCCGCGCTGGCAATTCGATCAGCCGCGCGCGTACCAGATTTTCATGCCGACGCCGGGGCGGCCGCGCGCACTGGTGTACGGGATCGATGCGGATGGTAATCGCGCAGAGCTGATCCCGAACCGCGGCCGCAAAGCGCAGCGCGAATTGTACGACCTTGCCATGTCGCCGCGCTCGCCGATCGAGTGGGGTGATCCGTCGCCGCTAAAGATCGGTGAGGCGCGCGCCGAATACGTCGCGTGGCATAGCGCACTCGTGCGGCTTGCCGCCGATCTGGCGGATCAACTAACAGGCTGCGATCCGTTGCCGCCGGCGGCGGCGGCGATGCCGTGGATCACCGGGGAGCACCGTCGCCGCGTGATCGTGGTTGGTCCTGCGCACTCTGCGCCGGTCGGCCTGCCACTCACGCCGGCGCGCCCGCCGTCGCGGCCGCCGCTCGAATCGCCACGCGCCTCGGCGGTGCGCTATCCGTTGCGCCAAGGCGTTGCCGCAGAAATGCCCGTCAACCGGGCCTAACTGCACAAAAATGGCCGGGTGCGTTGACCGGAACGAAAGCCGCTCGTAAACCGATCCGGCTGATGTACGATACCACAAAGCCCGGTGAGAGATCGCCGGGCTTTCGGTTTTCAGAAACAGAACAGACAACGATCGAGGGCTCGAACCAAATGCGCAAGCTGTAGAACGCCTGACGTAAATTCGCTCGTGTTTGTTGAACGCGCCTCGATCATCGGCGCGGTGACATAGCAACCCCAGCTCGACCACGTCGAGCATGTTGCATCCTACTGATGACGCAACGCGAAACACTTGCATCGATCTCGGCACAAGCCGCACAAGTAAGCATTTTGCCTTACCGCTGTAGTCGGCCTCTGTGATCCGGGCGACCGCATTTGATCGCAAATCGAACGCCTGACGGCCGCCCTATCGCACGGGCGTAAAACTCCGCGAGTCACCGCACGCTGAGTTGCGGCGATCAAGCCCGGTGGCGATACGGCCGGGCAACCAATTTCAGGTGGTGGTGTGATGATGGCGCGGGCAATCAAGCCGGGCGATTACGTCGACGTGCGCGCGGTCGCTGTTGGCCTCGATCGCGACGGCAATCTGATCGTGCGCCTGGCCGGCGTGCGCGCCATCGCCGAGATCGCGATCGGTAATCACCTGATCCTTGACGTGACCGAGCGCGAGCCGTCGGCGATCGCCGCCGACGCGGTGTGTTCGTCTTACGGTGAGGTGCGGCCGCTGCCGCAGCGCGCGGCGCGTAAAAAGTAATTCGAGTTTCGTCACGCGCACGGCGGCAGGCTGCCAAGTCAGACCGCTTAACGCAAACGCCGGGCTCGCCCGCGTGACGATCCAAACCATGCTGCGAGGTGATGCGATGGGATGCCGCTGTAATGAACGGCGACAAGCGATTGGCCGCGCCGCCGGCGCGATCGTGCGCGGTGATCTGCGCAGCGCGTCGGCGGCTGGGCAATTCGTCGCCCGCACGCTGGCGCAGGATGCGCGCTCGGGCGCGCTGCGCCAAGCCGCTGCCGCGCAGCTCGCCCGGCTGCGGCCGCCGGTTCGCCGCTAATGGCGCTTGCCCGGCTTGAAGTTGATGCGACGCAAGTCGCCGAGCTGGCGCAATTGTTTGAAACCGCCGGCCGTAAGGCGCCGGCGGCGATCGGTCGCGCGATCCGCCGAACCGGCGACATGGCTAAAACCCGCGTGGTGCGTGCGCTGGTTGCGCAGACCGGGCTCAAGCGCAAGGTGATCGTTAAGGCCGTCAAGGCTAAGCCCGGCGCGATGACGTACACGCTCAAGACGCGCGGCGGCAACGTGTCGCTGAAATACTTTGGTGCGCGTGAGACGCGCCGAGGCGTGTCGGCGGCTCCGTGGAATCGCCGTCGCGTGTTCGGTGGCGCATTCATCAAGGGCGGACGGTTTCCGAACCGGGTTGCGCTCGGCCTCAATGGTCAGGTGTTCGCCCGCGTCGGCAAGTCGCGGCTACCGATCGCGCGGCAGCGATCGGGGCTCTACATTCCGACCGAAATGATCAAAGGCGAAACCCGCGGCGCGTTCCTGGGGACGGTCAATGCGGTGTTGCCGGCAAAGCTCAGACACGAGATAGCCGCCATTCTCGGCGGCCACGTCGCGGGGTGATCGGATGGCTCGGCCTTTGGGCGAGGTGGCGCTGTCGGTTGCGGTGCGCTGCTCGGTGTTCGGTGTGGTTCAAGGCGTGGGCACGCTGGCGGCACTGCTCGCCGCTGTAGCGGGCGGCGGTGTCGGCGTGATCTGTGCGGTGTTGGTTGTCGCTGCCGTGGTCGGTCTGGTGATCGGTGACCGCGCGGTGCGGCCCGGCGGCGCGGGGGCGGCGGGTCCTTCCCCGGCACCCGCCCCTCACGGGGTCTATGCCGCGCCGAATGTCGCCAGCGGCAAAACTGAAATCTTGGGTTGACATGGTTGACAGGTTGACACGATGGACGAGCCGCGCCTCGATCTCGACGCCGGGCTGTGGTTGTCGATCTCAGAAATCGCCCGGCAGAAAGGCAAGTCCCGGCAGGCGGTAGCAAAGCGAGTTGCTGGGCTCGTCGAGGCCGGGCAGCTCGAAACCAAGGCCGGCGCCGACGGCACCAAGCTCGTCAACCTGGCGCAGTACGATCGGGCGGTGGGCGACACCGGCGACGCCGTGAAGGAAGCGGCGGCGCAAACCCGCAGCGAGGCCGATGCGGCTGCGCCTGGCGACGCCTCGCCGGTGCTGCGCGATCACCAAGCCCGCGCGGCGCAATACACCGCCGATCTTAAGTACCTCGATCTTGAGGAACGGCTCGGCCGCCTAGTGCCGCTGGCCGACGTGGCTGACGGCGCCAACCGCGCCGCCGAGGCGATCGTGCGGGTGATCGACAGGCTGCCGTCGCACGCCGAGACGGTCGCCGGGGCCGTCGGGAAAGACGGCCCCGCCGGCGCCCGCGCTGCACTCAAAGAGATCGCGCGGGAAATTCGCGCGGCGATCGCTGAGGCAATGGGTATCCTGGCAGGTAGCGCCGCGCCGCTGACAATCGAGCCGGGCGAGGATCACGACGCGCCCGTGTAAATCGGGCGCGCTGATCATGCTGCAATTCAGAAATTCGGCTGTCGCCGAGATCGCGCGCGCGATGCAAACGCTGTTCGTGCCGCCGGACAAGATCACGCCGTCGCAATGGGCGGCTAACAACCTGATCGTGCCAGACGGTCCGCGGGCAAATGAGAAATGGGACCCGACACTAACGCCGTACGTGGTCGAGCCGCTTGATAACACCGGGCCGGACTCGCCGGTCAATAAGCAGGCCGTACGCAAGAGTGCGCAAACCGGCTTTACGGTAATGGCGATCGCGATCGCCGGATCGACGATCGACACCGACCCGTCGGGCGGCATCTTGCTGGTACAGCCGACCGAAGGCGCGCTTGCTGATTTTATCGCTGACAAGCTCAATCCTGCGATCGAGCAAACGGCCGCGCTGAAAGCCAAGGTCAAGCCGCAAGTCTCGCGTTCAGGCGAGGGATCGACGACGTATCTTAAGCGGTATCCCGGCGGCTCGATGGCGCTGGCGATCGCCAATTCGACGGCCGATCTGCGCTCGAAAACAAAGCGCAAGATTATCAAAGACGAGGCGAGCGAATATCCGGCCGATCTCGACGGGCAGGGCTCGCCGCACACGATGATCGAGGCGCGATACGAGTCGTTTCTCGATACCGCGGACTGGAAAGAAACGAATATCTCGACGCCGACGATCGTTGGCGCCTGCTACATCGACCAAGAGTTTAAGGCCGGCGATCAACGGCTCTGGCATATCGATTGTCCTGGCTGCGGTGAGCCGTTCGCGTTTCGGTTCGGGCCGCAATTTAGGTTCAACGATTCGTTTCCGTATCAGGCGCACTACGTTGCGCCGTGCTGCGGTGTAGTGATCGAGTCGCATCAAAAAAAGGCGTTGGTGCGCGCCGGGAGCAAGTGTGCAACGCCATCGCCGTTTCTCGAAAGCCGCGGGCTGAGAAATGGATGGATCGCGACCGCGCCGGGGTCGGGAAAATTCCCGAGCTATCATTTCGACGCGCTGTCGTCGCCGTTTGTGCCATGGGACAAGATCGCCGAGCGATGGATCGCCGCTCAGTCAGATCCCGCTAAGCTCAAGGCGTTCTATAACCTCACGCTCGGCGAAGCCTATGAGATGAAGGGCGACGCGCCGGATCACGTGCGGCTAATGGAGCGGCGCGAAGATTATCCGCGCGGCCGCATCCCGCCGCGCGGGTTGATGCTCACCGCCGGCTGCGATGTGCAGATGAACGGCATTTATTGCGAGGTGGTCGCCTGGGCGCCGAACCGCGAGTCGTGGGTTGTCGAAACGCTGGTGCTGGAAGGTGACACGACCGACGCCAACGCCGGCGCGTTCCTGAAACTCGCCGAGGTGTACAGCCGGGAATGGCCGGACGCGTTCGGCGGCAAGCGCCGGCTCGACGGCATGATCGTCGACTCGGGCTTTCGCTCGCATGTCGTCTATCACTGGTGTAGCACCCGCCACAACGCTTATGCGGCCGACGGCCGCGACGGCTGGAATAAGCCGGCGCTCGGTACGCCGTCGCTGGTTAGTATCGACCTCGACGGACGCAAGGTCGGCTCGGGCAAAATCTGGCCGGTCGGCACCTGGCCGCTCAAGGGTCACTGGTACGAGGATTTGCGGCGCGAGGGAAAAAAGGCCGGTCACGAAACTGATCCGCCGGGCTACTGCCATTTCGGTACGTGGCTTGACGAAATCTATTTCAAGCAGATCACGGCCGAATACCTCGCCGAGCAGATCACGCGCGGCCGATCGTCGAAATACTGGCGCCCGCGCGGCAATCAGGAAAATCACTTCCTCGATTGCCGCGTTTACAACATGGCGCTCGCCGATCACCTCGGCCTGTCGAGCATGACTGAGGACGAATGGAAGTTGCTTGCCCGCGAGCGGGCGCCCGGCATGTCGCAGGGTGATTTGTTCGCGCCGCGCACGCTGGCCTTGCAGGTTGCCGCGGGTATCGCGTCGGCCGCCGCGAGCAGCGCGCCGGCGAGCGGGCCGGCGGCTGACGCGTCACCGCACACAAACGCCAGTGACGCGGCGCCGCCGGCCGATCCGCCGCCTGTTGCCGCGCCGGCGCGGCCGCGCAGCACGCCGCCGCCAGCGCGCGGCTCGGGATGGCTCGGCCGAGATACCGGCGGATGGCTGAAACGCTAACACGATCGAGGATTTTGCACGTGACCAAGCCGGTTATTATCATCGTCGGCGCCGACAAGGGCGGCGTCGGCAAAACCACGATCGCCCGCGCACTCGTCGATCACCTCGACGCCGCCGGCATGGCGTGCCGGATTTTCGACACCGAAAACGAGGTGACGGGCGGCGTGCTCAAGCGGTTCTATCCGGACCGCGCCGAGATCGTCGACCTCGCCGATTCCGACGGGCAAATGCGCGTCTTTGACACGCTTAACCCGGCGAATGTGACGGTGATCGACATTCGCGCCGGGTTGCTGTCGCCGACGCTGCAACTGCTCGCCGATATCGGTTTCCTCGATCCGGACAAGTACACGATCCTCGTGCTGCACGTGCTCGATGCTAATCAGGCATCGATCGACGAGATCGCGCCGGTTGCGGCGCGGCTCGGCGCCGGCGCGCGCCATGTGATCGTCGGCAACCGCCGCAGCGCGACGAAATTCGCCTTCCCGCCTGGCGCGCTCGATATCCCGATGCTCTCCGCCGCCGCCGCCGAGGCGGTCGACAAGGCAAATCAGCCGTTCGGCGTGTTCGCCAAGGACAACGCCTCGGCGGTGATGCGCGGCATGGTGCGCACTTGGCTCGATCGGGTGCTCGCGCAGTTCAAGGCGGCGAAGCTGCCCTAAATAACGCGCTTCGCATCGGGTGAGTGAAGGCGGCTTTCGTACCCGCCGGGGCGTTTCCCGACGATCCTGATGCGCTTGGCCGCGGGCGACGCGGCCGATCGGATGCGCGCGAATTGGGGCGCTGCGCACCGACCGCGGCCGCCGGCATCGCTTCCGTATGGGGCGACCGGCGGCCGCTTCAATTCAAGGGGTGAGGGATGGCGTACACGCAAGACGATATCGACACGCTCAAGGCCGCGCTTGCGACCGGCGCGCGGATTGTTGAGTTCGGGTCCGGCGCCGATCGCCGCAAGGTCGAATACTTCTCGCGCGCCGACATGCTCGCGCAGCTCGACGACATGGTCAAAGAGGTGTCGCCGAACTCGGCGGCGCCGCGGGTGTCGTTCGTGCGGCATTGTCGCGACTAACAGGCGGTGCCAGCATGAATGCAATTGATCGCGTCGTCGCGTATTTCGCGCCGCAAACCGGCCTCCGCCGCGCCGCCGCGCGAGTCGGGCTCGACAATGTGCGGATTTACGACGGCGCCAAGGGCGGACGCCGAGCCGACGGCTGGCGCGCCACCAATGCGTCGGCAAACGTCGAGGTAAAGGCCGCGCTGCCGCGCCTGCGCGCGCGGTCGCGGGATCTGGTGCGCAATACTTGGTGGGGCGCGCGAATTCAGCGCGTCACCGTCGCGCACGCGGTCGGCACCGGCATCGTTCCCAAGCCGAACACCGGCGACAAAACTCTCGATCGCAAGGTGTTGCAGGCGTGGAAAAAGTGGGCGCGGCATTGCGACCACGAGGGACAACTCAATTTCGACGGCCTGCTCGGGCTGGCTGCCGATTGCATCGTCGAGTCCGGCGAGGTGCTGGGCCGCATGGTGTCGGTGAAGCCCGCCGATAAGCCGCGCGGCGTCGTGCCGCTCGAATTGCAGTTGCTTGAGCCTGATCACCTCGATCAATCGCGCGACCGCATCATGATGGTGCAGCGGCCGCCGCAAGTTGCAATGAACGCCGAGGGCGTCGTCGTCGATCAGGGGATTGAGTACGCGCTCGACGGCAAGCGCCGCGCCTATTGGATTTATCCGGTCCATCCGGGTGCGCGTGGCCTGGTGATGCCGTCGGCCTCGGTGCGGGTGCCAGCGGCCGACATGCTGCACGCATACCGCAAGGATCGGATCGGGCAGGGCCGCGGCGTGCCGTGGCTCGCGCCGGTGATGCTCACCGGGCGCGATTTCGCCGATCTGCAGGAGGCGATCGTCGTCAAGGCGCGGATCGAGGCGTGTCTCGCGGCCTTTATCAAGACCAATTCGACGGCTCGGACGCTGGCGCAGGCGCAGCAACAGGACGACGGCGACGGTCACCCGCGGCGGATCGAGAATTTTTCGCCCGGTATGGTGGCGTATTTGGAGCCGGGCGAGGAATTGCAGACCGTCGCGCCGTCGGGCTCGCTGCAATTCGACGGCGTTCTGCGCAACACGCTGCTCGCGATCGCCGCCGGCGCCGGGATTACTTACGATCAGCTCACCGGCGACTTTACGCGGGCTAATTTCTCGTCGCTGAAAGCCGGCAAGATCGATTTCCGGCGGATCGTCGAGCAATTCCAGCATCACACGATCGTCGCGATGATCCTAGAGCCGCTTTGGGATCGTTGGTGCGAGCTGGCGATCGCCGCGGGCATTCTGCCGGATCGCGCCGAGGGCTATCCGGTCGATTGGATCATGCCGGCAAACGAGCCGATCGACGCGATGAAGGAAATGCAGGCGGATATTCTCGCCGTGCGATCCGGCCGCATGACATGGGCGCAATTCGTGCTGTCGTGGGGCATCGATCCCGATCAGCAGCTCGACGAGATCGAAAAATGGTTCACCGAGATCGACGCGCGCGGCATCGTTCTCGATACCGATCCGCGCAAGGCGCTCGCCTCGACGAAGGGCGGCGCCGGTTCCGAAGCACAAACCGAGGTTAATACCAATGTCGACAAGGGCAACGCCGGCGCTGCCGGAAAGTCCGGCGGTAAGGGTGCCGCCGCCGGCAAGTAACAGCGATCCGTCGGCGCTGCCGATGCAAACCCGCGGCGCGCTGCCGGTGTCGAGTGTCGACGCCGAGGCGCGGACCGTCGAGGTGGTTTTCACCACCGGCGCCAGCGTGCGCCGGCGGCGTTACACCGGCTGGGATACGTCGGTGCCGTTCGATGAAGTCCTTGAGGTGTCGCGCTCGGCGATCAACCTCGATCGGCTGAACGCCGGCGCGCCGGCGCTCGACAGCCATTCGGCCTGGCGCACGTCGTCGCAAGTCGGTGTGATCGAAAAAGCCTGGATCGACGGCACCGAAGGCCGCGCGAAAATCCGTTTCCCGAGCAAGGGCGTCGACGAGGGCGCCGATCGCATGTTTGCGATGGTGTCGGAAGGCATCATTCGCAACGTGTCGGTCGGTTATTCGATCGACGAGGTGCGCGTCGTCGAGCCACAGAAAAAAGGCGAGATCGAAAAGCGCATCGCGACGCGCTGGACGCCCTACGAGGTGTCTTTCGTGACCATTCCCGCCGATGCCGGCGCGCAAGTGCGCAGCGGCGATCTCGAAACCTTCCCGTTGCGCATTGCGCGCGACGGGTCCGGTGCAACCGCCGCGCTTGCGCGGATGCGAATGCGGCAGCGCGCCGCGGGCTGATCAAGCCGCCAGCGTCAAGTCGGTGCCGCGGGTGACGCGCGAAGCCTCGAATCTCTCAACCCCGTAAATCCAAGGGCAAACTATGCACAGCAAGTTTTCGTCGTATCTGTCGGCGGCCGTTTTCCTGACGGCTGCCGTGGTCATTTTCTCCATTGCGTTCGCCGGCGATGCCTCGGCGGCGCCGATCTCGGCCGCGCACCTGTTCGGCGGCGGTCACGACCTGATCGGCTACACCGCCAGCGCCGCGCTGGTGGCGATGCGCGCCGATCATTCCGATCTGGTCGCTCGTGCGGCCGCCAAGCTGCGCGAAGTGGTCGACGGCATGGCGCCCGAGGCGGTGCGAACGATCGAAGCCGAGCACGCCGAGTTGATTCGGCAGGCGGATGCCATGGCTGCGGAAATCCGCACCGAGGAAGCGCGCGCCGCCGCGTCGGCGCCGACCGCTGCCGCTGGCGCCGACGTGATCGCCGCCGAGCGCACCCGTGCGGCCGAAATCACGCTGATCGCCTCGCGCCACGCGATGCCGGCCGAGTTCGCGCAGCGTCATATCGCCGGCGGTAGCACCGTCGACGCTGTGCGCGCCGCCGTGCTCGATACGCTCGCCGAGCGCAGCGCTGCGGCTCCGATTTCCGGCCGGGTGCAGGTGATCACCGACGCCGGCGACACCGTGCGCGACGCGCTCGAAAACGCGATTCTGCACCGCGCCAATCCGGGCGGCGTCAAGCTCGCCGACGCGGCGCGCGAATGGCGCGGCATGTCGCTGATGGAGATGGGCCGCACCTTCCACGAGCAGACGACCGGGCAGCGCCTGCGCGGCCTCGGCAAGATGGAGCTGGCAAGCCGCCTGCTCGGCCTCGACACGGGCCTGCGCTCGGGCGGGATGCTGGCGACCTCCGATTTCCCGGCGATCCTGGCGAATGTCGTGTCGAAGCGGCTGCGCTCGGCCTATGAGGTGGCGCCGCAGAATTGGAAACGGCTGTCGCGCCAGAACAACGCGCCCGATTTCAAGGCGCGTGCGGTCACGCAACTGTCGAACCTGCCGAACCTCAAGCAGATTCGCGAGGGCGGCGAGTATCAGTACGCGGCGCTCGCCGACAGCAAGGAGCAGTATGCGCTCGCCACCTACGGCCGGATGGTCACGATCACGCGGCAGTCGCTGATCAATGACGACCTCGGCGCGTTCGATCGCCTGCCGATGCTGCTCGGCCGCGCTGCGGCCGAAACCGAGGCGTCGCTGTTCTGGCAGATCATCACCGCCAATGGCGCGATGGGTGACGGTACGGCGCTGTTCCACGCCAACCACGGCAACCTCGGCACCGCGGCGGCGATCACGATCGCCTCGCTCAACGAGGGCCGCGCGATGATGCGTAAGCAGAAGGGCCTCGCCGCCAAGGCGGCCGAAGCCGAGCCGCTGAACCTCAAGCCGGCCTATATCGTGGTGTCGCCCGACAAGGAAACCGAGGCGCAGCAGTTCCTCGCGACCACGCTGTACCCGCAGCAGAACGCGCAGGTGAACCCGTTCGCGGGTTCGCTGGAACAGATCACCGAGGCGCGCCTCACCGGCAACGCCTGGTATCTGTTCGCCGATCCGGCGACGATCGACACGATCGAGTATGCGTACCTTGAAGGCGAGGAAGGGCTCTATACCGAAAGCCGTCTCGGCTTCGAAGTCGACGGCCTCGAAATCAAGGGCCGGCTCGATTTCGCCGCCAAGGCAATCGATTGGCGCGGCATGTTGAAGAACGCCGGCAACTAATCGGGCGTTTCTCGCTGATCAACTCGCGGCCGTCGCAAGGTGCGGCGGCCGTTTTGATTTCCTCTATCGCGAAGGGTTACGCAGATGCAGAATTACAATTCGAAGGGCGGCACGTTGCAGCTCACCGCGCCCGCGGGTGGCGTGGTCGGCGGCTCGCCGGTGCAGATCGGTGCTGGCATTTTCGGCGTGCCGGTTGCCAACGCCGCCGCGGGCGACAGTTTTTCGCTCGTGACCAAGGGTGTTTTTAGCGACGTTCCAAAGGCGACCGGCGCTGCCTGGGCCGAGGGCGATTACCTGTACTGGGACAACACCGCGAAGAACCTGACCAAGACCGCCACCAACAATCTGCGCGTCGGCGTCGCCGTCTCGGCGGCCGCGTCGGGTGATGCGGTCGGCGCCGCCAAGATCGGCCCGGTGGTCGGCTAATCGGGGGCGTGCAATGGCGTCACCGTTCGATCGCGCAATCGCCGCGGCGGCGGTGACGCATGACTCCATCATGGGCGAGGCTTTCGAAATTCGCCCGCAGAAATTCCAGACCGATCGCAACGCGCCGCTGATCGCAGATCCCGCGCGGGGCGTCGTGACGGTCAAATGCCCGTGGGTCGACGCCGCTGCGCGCGCTGGCGCCGGGCCGTTCCATCAAGTCGGCGTGCAGCCGGAACGGCCGGGGCATTCGACGAGCAGGCCGTCGATTTCGATCAACATGACTCTGTTGCCGTTCGCGTTGCGGCAGGGCGATCTCGTGTTTCGCGTTAAGACGCAGGCGCTCTATCGGGTGTTCGAGCTGTTGCCATCAACGCCAGGCTTCGCCCGTATTTCGCTCAACAAGGTGTAAACGCCGATGCTCGCGCAAACCTTCCTGCGGATCGCTGCGCTTGAGGCGCTGCGGCCGTCGTCGCTGCTCGCTGCCGGCGGCCCGTGGCCGACGCTTGCCGGCGACCGGGTTTCGGATTCGCGGCTCGATCCATTCGATCACCTCGCGCCGGAGTCTGGATCGTGGCCGGTGCTGGCGGTCTATACCGAAGATGACGATTTGACCAAGATCGCGCAGCACGGGCCGCAGTTCTACAAGGCCGCCGTCGATCTGGTGTTCGAATTGGCTGTCGTGCAGCGTTTCCAGGGTGCGCCGGGCGAGGGGCTGATCGTCGACTATGCCGACACCGACAGCGCGAGCGAGGCGCGGCTCGACGTGATGCGGCAACAGATTTTTCATTGCCTGCACGAAGCGCCGAGCGGCCGGCTGTTTCGTCGCCTCGCAAAGCTGCCGTTCGATAGCTGGCAATCTCACGCCAAGCGATCCGGAGAAGAGGCGATTAAGATCGCCGGCCGGACGATCGTCGGGCGGATCGCGGTGCGGGAAACCTGTATCGACGCGGCGCCGGCGTCGGCGCTCGTCGATCTCGATCGCCTGCCCGCGCCGCTCAAAGAGGTGGCGCAAGAATTGAGCGATACCTCGACATACTACGCGGAATTGACGCTCGGGATTGCTCGCGCAGCGCCGGTGATGCCGGTTCGTAAGCCGCTTTCCAGTGTTTCAATGAACATCAAGCCGGCTGTGCAGCCGGATGGCGAGCAGCCGATCGACGCGTCGGCCGACGGCCTGCAAACCTGACAGGGGAATCCATCCTATGCAGAATTTTTTCATCAAGCCGCGGACGATCGACGGGGCGCCGGCGCTGGTGCGTGATCCGTTGTCGGGCCTGCCGCTCGATCCGGCCGGCGATCACAAGCCGCGCTCGCCGTTCTGGATTCGTCGGCTGCGCGACGGCGACGTGATCGAGGCGCAGCCTGCCGCTGAGCCGGCGGTCATTACCAAGCCGGGCGACTAAGCGGCGCCGCTTCGCTTCGTTCCAAAACAGGTCAACCAACAGCCGCCGGGCGCGCGCCCGCGCGGCAACAAGGATTCGTGTCTATGGCAAACGACGTTGCGTTCAACAACATCCCCGGAAACATTCTGGTCCCGTTCTGGTACGCGGAAATCAATTCCGGCGGATCGCCGTTCGAGAATGTTCCGCGGGTGATCCTGTTCGGGCAGAAAACCGCGGACGGCAGCGCGCCTGCCGGCAAGGTGATCGGCCCGATCGCGAGCGCGGCCGAGGCCGACGCTTATTTCGGCGTTGGCTCGATGCTGGCCATGATGTACCGCCGCGCGCGGCTCACGGCGCCGTTTCAGCCGCTTTGGGCGATGCCGCTAGCTGATCCGGTCGGCGCGTTCGCGGCCGGTTCCTTCACCTTCACCGCGCCTGGCGTCACCGGCGCCGCCATCCTGCGGATCATGGGGCGGCGCTACGCGTTTCAGGTCAACGCTGCACACACGGCCGCGCAGGTGGCGGCCAATGCCGCTGCGACGATCAACGCGGCGAATCTGGCGGTGACGGCTGCGGTCGACGGCACCGATACCAGCAAGGTGATTTTCACGGCGCGCCACAAGGGCGCGGTGAGCAACGGTCAACAGGTGGATATTGCGCGCGGCGAGCCGAATGCGCTCACCGACGACAACACGACCGTTGTCGCGCTCACGGGCGGCTCGGGCGTTCCCGATCTGATCGCTCCGCTCGCCAACCTGGGCGATGACGAGTACGACTGCATTGCCAGTCCCTACACCGATACGCCGTCGCTGGACGCGTTCCGCGACTTCCTCGACGACGTGTCGGGCCGCTGGTCGCCGTCGAAGCAGCTCTACGGCCATCATTTCAGTTGCTTCTATGGAAACCTTTCGTCGTGTGTCGCGCTCACCAATGCGCGCAACGATCAGCATTCGTCTATCGTGCTGTGGCAGCGGTCGCCGACGCCGGAATGGGAAATCTGCGCCGGCGCGGCCGCGCAGGCGGCGGCGCACCTCGGCGATGCGCCTGAGGTGTCGCGGCCGCTGCAAACGCTGCCGCTGCCCGGCGCGCTGCCGCCCGACGATCGCTCGCTCTGGTGGGATATCGACGACCGTCAGGCGCTCTACTCCGACGGCGGCTCGGCGCTCAAGGTCCGCACCGATAATGTGGTGATCATCGATCGGATCAACACCACGTATCAGCAGACCGCGGCCGGCGTTCCCGATGCGACGTTCCGCAACGTCGAGACGATGTTTCAACTGATGTTCGTCGTGCGCTATCTGCGCACGGCGGTTTCGAACCGGCATTCCCGGCAGGCGCTCGCGGACGAGAATCCATACAACCTCGCCGAGATCACCACGCCGGACGATATCCGCAACACGCTGATTCACGCCTACAACGACCTTGTGCGGCTCGGCGTGTGCGAAAAGGCGGAACTGTTCGCGCGGTACGTGGTGGTGAGCCGCGATCCGAACAATGCCGACCGCGCCAATGCCTACCTGCCGACCGATGTCGTCAATCAGCTCCGCGTGTTCGGCGCGAACATCACGGCGTTTCTGGAATATCCGTTGAGCGGCGCGGCGCAGTAAGCCGCGGGGGCTCGGCTCGCGCGCCGCCGGGATGATGGTCGGCGGCGCCTTCCATTTTTCGTATCAGGACAAGGGACCAAATCAGCATGGCTGACGACTGCGAAAATAGTTTCGGCGGGCGGGTGTCGATCACCGCCGACGATCAGGTGTTCACGCCGAGCGAGGCGGATATCGAGCTTGAGATCAGTAATATTTCCGTCGAAGCCAAGGCGAACGGCGACGGCTCGGCGTGCTTCATGGCGAAACCCGAGCTGTACGGCTGCAAGATCAAGTTCCGCAACAACAGTGGAATCGTCTGGAATACCACGCTGCGCAAATGCAAGCTCGACGTGACGATCAAGGAAATCGACAACAACCGCACGCATCTTTTCACCGCCGCGCGGATCGTCGGCCGTCCGACGCTCAATCTGTCGACCGGCGAGGTGGACGGCTGCGAAATCCGCGGCGATCGCTATCAGGCCATCTAAAGCGGCAACGCGGCGCCGGCGCTAAGCGCCGGCGGTGCTGCGGCCTCACCGTTAGGAAACCCCAAAATGACCGATCCGAATGAGCCGGCGCTGCCGGCTGGACACAAGCGCGTTCCACTCAAGCGCCCGATTAAAGGGCATGACGGCGAGGTGCGGGCATTGATCCTGCGCGAGCCGCGGGGCGATGAGGTTTTCACGTTCGGCGAACCTCAGACGTGGGTCCGCGCCGCCGGCGGCATGGCGCTCGTCGATAATTGGGAAGCGATCAAGGCATACGCCGATCGCCTGATCGTCAAGCCCGATCCGACGCTCGCACAGGCGCAGTTGTCCGCGCTCGACGCGATCGCCGTCAAAGAGGTGATCGTCGGTTTTTTTCACAGTTCACCGACGGATACGTCGGCGTAGCGTTCGATTTTCTGGTGCTCAAACACCGGATTTGTAGTGCCGCCGAGTTCGGGGCGGCGCCGCTGTCGATCATTGGCCTATGGGTCGATCGGGCGATGGCTTGGGAAAAGCGGGTGAGGCAATGAGTCAGATCCTCGAAGCACTCGCCGTTATCAAGGGGCGCGACGAAACCGGGCGCACCTTTGAAACCGTCGCCGGCAAGATCAAGCGCTTAGCGCAGGCGGCGAACGCGCTTAACCGCGACGTGCAGCGGCAGGTGAACCTCGCCGCGACTGCCGAGCGCAGCGCCTCGCGGCTGTCGCGCGCCTCGACGGCGATCGGCAGCGGCATGAAAGCCGCCGCCGGCGCGGCCGCTGCCTATGAGGGCTCGCGGATCGCCCGCGCGGTCGCCGAGCGCACCGTGCGGGCTGCATCCGATCGGGGGCATGAAGAAACCCGCATGGCGGCAGCCGGTATGACGCCGGGCGAGATTAAGGACGCCGAAGAATTGAGCGCGGAAATCTCGCGCAAGTACAAGTCGCTTTCCACCACGGAAATGATGCACACCGCGCGCAACGTGCGATCGATGGTCGGCACGTTCGAGGAAGCGAGCCACATTCTCGAACCGCTCGCGCAACTGCGCGTGGTTGCTCTCGGCGCGCATCCGGAGCGGGCCGCCGAGCTAGGCGATGATTTCGACAAGCTCGCGAAGGGTATGGAGATCAAGGGCGTTACGCAAAATCTTGATCACTTCCGGCACTACATCGACGGCATGGCGAAGGCCGTCAACGTGTTCGGCGACACGCTGCGGCCGACTGATTACTACGAAATGTTCAAATATGGTCGCGCGGCGACAAACGCGCTGTCGGATGATTTCATGCTCAAGACCGCGCCGACGTTGGCGCAAGAGCTTGGCGGATCGTCTGCCGGTAAGGCGTTGGCGAGTTTCTACACTCAGTTCGTCGGCGGCAAGATGTCTAACAAGGCGGTCGAGCAGCTCGCGAAGTACGACATGCTCGACATGAAGAAAGTTATTAGGACCAAGACGGGCAACGTTAAGGGTGTGTTGCCGGGGGGGATTATTGGCGCAGAGTATCTAAAGCCTGAAAAGACCGATCCTTATCAATGGGTCAACAAGGTGTTGATCCCGCATCTCGCAAAGAAGGGCATCACGGACCCGAGCGCTATTCAGGAAGTCATTGCGGCTATGGCGTCGCAACAGACTACAGCCCAAATGATGGCGATCTTTGCCACGCAGCAGGCGCGGATCGAGAAGGATAAGCACCTCGTCGAGGGCGCGAAGGGTGTCGAAGCGGCTGAGTTGTATCAAAAGAACGATCCAAAGGTCGCGCGCAAGTCGATTGAGTCGCAATCCGAGAACTTTCTGACCGAGACCGCGAAGCCGTTCATTCATCCGACTGTTGGCGGCCTCAATTGGCTATCGGATCAGATCAGCAGCGCCGCCGAGGAGGCAAAGAAAAATCCATTGCGGGCCGCTGGCGGGCTCGGGTTTGGTGCGGCGATCCTCGCCGCGTTCGGGCTCGACAGCTTCGCGTCGAGCCTCAGCGTTGCCGGAAATCTTTTCCGCGGCGAGGGCGCCGCCGGCGGCTTGCGGCTCGGCTCAACCAAGCTCGCATCATGGTTGGCACCGATCATAGAGGTCGCAACCCGCACCGGCGAGATCGTCGACACGCCGGAAATGCGGGCTCGGCAAAATCAGCGGGTCGGCCTTGAATATGAGCGGCGGGTGCGGCTCGACTCGCTCGATCGCGCCGACGATCGGTTGCCCAATGTGCGGCCGGAGTCGTGGCTCGGGCGACGGTTTCAGGCCGAGCGTGATCGGAACGCGGCCGAGCGGGCGCGGATCAACGCCGAGCTAGAGGATCGCGGTTTCGGCCCGGCCGGCGTGCCGGGGCGCGGCATGATGGCGGGTAGCTACAGCGCCGCCGATATCGGCCGCGCGCTCGGCCTTGGCGGCGCCGGCGAGCCGGCCAAGGCCGAGGTTGTCGGCAACGCCACGCTTGAAACCAAGGTGACGGTTTCGCCGTCGCCGGATTTCCTGTCGCGCGTCGAACAGACCGTCACCAACGCGATCAACGCGTTTCGATCGAGCGGATCGACTAAAACCGGGTCGACCGGATCGACCGGCCGTTCGTCGCCGGATGCTGCACCGGCGCCGTAGCGCAAACGGCCTCGTGCGGCCGCGGCGGCGGCCGCTGGTGAGTCTGCCGGCTGCGCGCGGCTCTCTCGTGCATCATGAACGGTTTGACGCGCTGGGCGGCTGCGCCTGCGCCGGGGGGTGTGACAATGGATTGCCGCGACTGGCTGTCGACGCTGTGGCCGGCGTCTTACAAGGGCGTTCCGTTCTATTTCGAGCAGGATGAATCGCAGGGCGGCCGGGACAACGTCAAGCATGTATTCCCGCACCGGGATGATCCCTATATCGAGGATATGGGCCGCTCGCTGCGGTACTATGCGGGCTCGGCCTATGTGCACGGCGACAACGCCGACGATCTGGCGCGGGCACTGGAAACGGCGCTCGAGTCCGAGGGCGCCGGCACGCTGGTGGTGCCGTATTTCGGCCCGGTGACGGTGCATTGCGAGGCGCCGTTTCGCCGCGTCACCGCCAAGGATCAAATGGGCTATGTGGCGTTCGAATTGAAATTCGTGCGCGCTGGCGTCGCCTCGGCGTTGATTTCGGTTCCACTGTTGCAAAACGTCGCCTATGCGGCCGCCGACGGCCTGGCCGCGGCGATCGCTGCGGCGTTTCCCGCGGCGGTGACGGCGCGCGGCGAGCCCGACTATGTGATCGCGGCTGCGACCGACACACTGGCGGCCGGCGCGGGCGCGCTCGACGTGCTCCGGCAAAGCTATGCTGTCGATCCGGCGGTGTCGGCGAGTCTGCGCGATACGATCGCCGATCTCGTCGCTGCCGCACCGGCGGCGCTCGACGGCGCTGCCATTCCCGGCGCGCCGGCGGCGGCTGTGGTTGCCTCGCTGGTGTCCGCGGTGCGTGGGTTGTCCGACGGCCTGGCGCCGGCCTCGGCGCAGCGCGCAATGGTCGAACTACTCGGCGCGTTTCCGGCGGCTGTGGTGTCGGGGGTGCCGTATCTGTCGGCCTCGGCGGCCCGCGCGGCCGCCAATGCCGAGGCGGCGGCCCGCGCGCTGCGGCTCGCCGCGCTCACCGGCTACGCCGAGGCGGTGCTGCGCACCACGTTCGGGTCACGGCCCGAGGGTGTCACCGCGCGCGCGGCGATCGCCGAGCGGTTCGAAGCCGAGGCCGATAACACGACCGGCTCCGAAAACGCGGCGCTGTTCGTTGCGATCGAGACGCTGGCGGCGCGGGTGATCGATTGGATCACCAAGACGATCAACGATCTGGCGCCAGTCGTGGTGGTTGAGACGGCAATTCCGCGGCCGTCGCTCGATCTGGCTTGGACGCTGTACGCAGATCCCGCGCGCGCCGACGAGCTGGTGTCGCGCAATCGGGTGCGGCATCCGTCATTTATGCCGCTGTCTATCGAGGCGCTTGCGAGGTAGTGCGATGATCGTCGATATCGGGCGGGCGTTCGCGCTCGGATTTGGCGAGGGCGGGCAAAGTCCGCTCGTCGCGGTGAGCGCGGCCGGTAGTCTCTGGACGGCCTGGCGGCGCGTTACCGTGCGGGCCTCGTTTCAGGAGGCCGCGCGATCGTTCCAGATCGAGGCGGCGGTTGAGCGCGGCGGCGCCGCGACGGCTTGGACGTTCAAGGCCGGCACCGCGCTCGATATCTTGCTCGGCGGCGCGCTTGCCTGCCGCGGTTATGTCGATCGTTATCAACCGCGGCTCGCCGGGCACGATCGCGCCGAGGCGACGATCTCGGGCCGCTCAAAGTCGCAAGATTTCGTCGACTCCAGCGCCGTGCACGACACCGGGCAATTCAAGAGCAAAGATCCTTGCGAGATCGGGCAGGCAATCGACAAGTTCGGCGTCGGCGTCACGACCGACGAAATGCTCAAAAAACTCGATTACCGGATCACGCCGGGCGAAACCGCGTTCCGGTGTCTGGAAAAGCTCTGCCGCGAGCAGGGGGTTTTCATTGTCGGGCAGGCCGACGGATCGATCAAGCTCACCAAGGGCGGCAAGCAACGCCACGCCGGCGGGCTGATCGAGGGCGACAACATCAAAGAAATCGAGGCCGACCACAATTCCAGCGGCCGCCATTCCGACGTGATCGTGCGCGGGCAGCGGCCATATGGTCACGGCGAGGATGCGTTGCAGATCGAGGGCATCGCCCGCGACGCCGAGGTGGGGCGATATCGCCCGGTCATCGTGTTTCACGACGGCGACACCGACAAGGATCGCGCCAAGACGCGCGCCAAGACGCGGCGCGATCGCGAGGCCGGCAACAGCCTGAAAGCCAACGTCACGGTGCAGGGGTTTTTCGACGCCGGTGGCACGCTATGGGAGCCCGGCAATCTCGTGTTTGTCGACAGCGATTTCGCCGACATTCACCAAGATATGGCGATCGAGTCCGTGGTGTTTTCGCAAGATCGCAGCGACGGCTCGCTTAGCGTTCTGTCGCTGGTCGATCCGCGTGCGCTCGGCGGGAAGGGGGGCAAGGGCGGCAAGGCTGGCGCCGCATGGGCGAGCGACGCGGGGGGCGATTAGTTATGTGGGTGTGGTTTCCGGAGGGGCAAGAGGGACTTGTTAGTTCGCTGCGGCGTGCGACCGTTCTCAAGACCGACGACAGCGGAACACAGCAAATCCTCAAGCGGATTACCGGCCTCAAATCCGAGACATTCGAGGACGTGTATCGGCCGCAGATGCACGGCTTTTCCTCGCACGCGCCGCAAGGTTCCGAAGGCGTGTTTCTCGCGCTCGGCGGTCGCTCCGATCGCCTGCTCGCGATCGGCTTTGAGCACAAGGATCACCGGCCGAAAAATCTGCCCGAGGGCAACGCCACGCTGTACGACGACAAGGGAAACGTCGTCTGGGCAAAAGGAAGCGGCGGCCTGTCGGTGAATGCGAAAACCGGTGTCGTCGAGGTCTGGTCGCAGGATGACAAAGTCACCGTCAAGCCCGGCGACGGCAAGCTGGTTTATCTCGGCGGAGATGGCACCGATGGCACTTATGATTTCGTGTCGACCGTGTCGGGGCCGTCGATCAACGTCAAGGCGAGGATTGGCTAATCATGGGTGACGGGGTTGTGATCCGCCAGTCGGAGGGCTGCGCGGCCGAGGCGACTGTGTTGTGGGATTCGGTGTGGGCGGCCGAGATCGGCGGCGCCGACTACGCGCTTGCGGATTCCGACGAGACCGGCAACCGCGGCGGGCTGCGATCAAAGGCGACGCTAGCGACCGCTGTCGTTCTGATGCTGTTTACCGATCGCCGCATCGATCCAAATCACCCGCTATGGTTTCTCGCCGACGGCGATCGCCGCGGCTATTGGGGCGACGGCGCCGACGTGCGCGCCGATCTCGGCGAGGGGCCGCTCGGCTCTTACTTGTGGTTACTTGAGCGCGCGCCCATGACGGTGCGGGGCCTATCGGTCGGCACCTGGGCCGAGCAGTTCGCCAACGAGGCGCTAAAGCCGCTGCTCGATCAGGGCGCTTGCGCGCGGATCGATATTACCTCGCAAGTCGACGCTGCCGCCGGCGTGTTGTTTCTGTTCGTGCAGATTTACGCGGCCGACGGATCGACGCTCTACGATCAGAAATTTTCAATCCTCTGGAATCAGGTGGCGCGCTGATGTTTGCGATCCCGTCTTTGCCCGACTTGCTGACATATGCGCGGCAGCGTTTCCGGATTTTCCTGCCCGGCTCGGATGCGTGGTTGTGGCCGAACAATATCGGGCCGACCGCAAAGGTGGTCGCCGGCTTCGCGCACGAGGTTTTCGGCTTTGCCGACTATATCCAGAAACAAAAATTCGCGCTCACGGCCGACTCCGAAAACCTCGATCTGCACGGCGAGGAATTCGGAATGGCGCGCGCGCCGGCAGCACCAGCGCGCGGCTTTGTCGACGTGGCGTCAACGATTGCGGTCACGATCCTGCCGGCGGCCGTGATGGCGCGCGCCGATGGTGTGCAGTACCGCGCGCTTGCCGGCGCTTCGCTGCTCGGCGCCGGATCGGTGTCGGTTGAGGTTGTGGCGGTCACTGACGGCATCGCCGGTAACGCGCTCGCCGGCACCGGGCTCGTGCTCGCGTCGGGATTTGTCGCCGATGATCTGGATCAGATTACCGCGACGGTCGGCGCCGATGGCGTGGTCGGCGGCAGCGATGTCGAGGATGACGAGTCATTCCGCGAGCGCATCCTGTTTCGCAAGCGCAATCCGCCGTCGGGCGGATCGCCTGCCGATTATGTCGGCTGGTGCCGCGCTATGTCCGGCGTTACGCGGGTATTTGTCGAGCGACGTTTCGCCGGCCCCGGTACGGTGCGGGTGTTTCCGCTGATGGATGATCTTTACGCCGACGGGATTCCGCCGAGCGCAGAAATCGGCCGGATCAGCGATAACCTCGATCCGCTGGCGCCGGCGGCGGCAAACTACACGGTTGCGGCGGCGAGCCGCAAGGTGATCGATATTACCGTGTCGAACCTCGTGCCGGACACTGCCGATATGCGCGAGGCGGTGATCTCGGAATTGCGCGCGATGTTCCGGCGGCAGTCGCGCGTATCGGGCGGCGACGCGTATCGGCCGGCGCTGCCCTATCTGGCGTGGCCCGAGACGTTTTCGCGCTCGTGGATTTGGCAGACGATCGCCAACTCGACCGGCGAGGAACGCCATATTGTGGTGTCGCCGGCGGCCGACGTTCCGCTCGATCCCGGCGCGATCGCGACGCTCGGCGCTGTTACTTTCATCTAAGGGGTTCACCCATGCAGGATGGCTGCGAAGCGCAGCGGCCGGCGCCGCTGCGCTGTCCGACGCTTGAGGAAAGTATCACGGCCACGCTCGGGCTGTTGCCGCGCGGCCGCGCCTGGCCGGCGCGCGATCTCGGCTTGTTTGCCCGTTACTGGCAATGGCTGTTCGCGCGGCCCGAGGGCGTGCCGCCGGCGTCCTATCCGGCGGGCTATGTGCAAATCGGGTTTTTCGCCGCGATCGGCGCGGTGCGCAATTTCGTCGAGAAGCGGCTTTGCGATCTGCGGCTTGAATTCTGGTGCGCGACGCAAACCGAAACCCGCGATCTTTGGATGGCCGAATATGGCCTTCCCGATGCGTGCGATCCGTTCCCCGATCTGTGCGCCAAGGTGGCGGCACTCGGCGGCGCGACGTGCGAATATTACACCGAGAAGGCTGCGGCGATCGGCTGGTCGATTAGTTGCGGCGTCAATGACGAGCAGTGCGGCGCGCAAGCCGGCTGCGCCTATGTGGGCGACGCGATCACCGGCGGCGTTGCCCGCGCCGCGCGAATTTATATCGACGTGTCGCTCGGCGACTCGCCGGCCTATGCGGGCGCGTATTTCCCGCCGCCGATCATGGGCTGCCTGTACGCCGGCGACGTGCTCGCCTGCGAGCCGGATATCACGCCGCTGGTGTGTCTGCTCGATCGCATCGTGCAAGCGCATATCGAGATCACATACCGGATTATTCCGCCGCCGACTTACATCGTGGACGAATCCGGCGCCAACCTCGCCGCCGACGACGGCGCGCTTTTGACCGCTTAAACAGGGCAGAACAACACATGACGACAGACATTCTCGGCCCGGCCTCGGCCGGCGGCGTCACCACGCGCCCGGCCGACGATCGCACGATCGGCGCCGTCGACACCTATTGGATCGATTGCAGCGGTCCCGGTAAACAGGACGGCACGCAAATTCGGGCGGCTTGGTTCAATAAGATGCAGCAACAGTTGCGCAACGCGATCGACGGCATGGGGGTGCCGCGCGATCCGAGCGATGACGATATGCTGCTCAAGGCGATCCGCGCAGCGAAGTCGTTGTCGGTGTCGATCGATCAGTTTGCGCGCACGATTCCGATCTATCCCGGTATCAGCACCGGCAGCGGTAAAATGACGATCACAGCGGGCTCGGGTTCGCTGACGATCGACGCCGCGCAGAGCTGGACGCGGCGCGGCTATTTCATCTATTCGACCGATCAGTTTGCATCGGCCGATCGCACATTCGCCACCACGGCGAACAAGACTTATCACCTGCGATGGATTGCGCCGGGGCAGGCGCTGGCACCGGCGACGACCTATCCGAATGGTCGCTTCATGCTGCGCGACTTGGCCGATGCGACCTACAATCCGACGGCCGCCGCTGAAACCGCGATCACGTTCGACTCCGCGTTCGACGACATGCTGATCGCGCGCGTGACGACCGACGGATCGAATGCGCTCACGGTGTTGCCGCTGTACAACCTGCCGGTGCTCGCCGGCGACACCGCGATTGCCTATTCGGGCACCAAAAACGCCGACGCCTCGGGGCGGCTCGTCGTCAAGTGTAGTTCGATTCCGATGACGTTGAATTGGGCGCGATCGCCGAACCGCGGCGGCGCGGCGATCATGACGCAATCGAGCCCGGCGAATCCGTTGCAGCCGCATACCGAATATTTCGCGACGGTCGGCGGCTTGGTGCCGCAGATCGATCGCTACGGCGTCAGTCCGGTTTTCGTGGTCGGCGGTTACAGCGCAGGCGCCAGCGTGTCGGCAACGATCGAGATGACGCTGTCGGTTCAGGGTCGCCAGTAAGCAAGGGGTGCAAAGAAATGAAAGCAACTCTGATTGATTTCGACCTCGTGCTCGGTGTCGGTTCCGGAAACGTCGATGGCGTCGAGATCCCCGCGCAGCTCGCCGGATCGCCGACGGCGGCGCTCCGCTATGACGGCACACGCATCGTCGCCGCCGCCAGCTATCGGCAATTCTATATCGATCCGGCGGGCGTCAAGCATATCCGCGACGCCGGCGGCTGGCAGCCGCTCGTCTGCGATTTTTCGGCCGAGCTGGTGCTCGATCAAGGCGTGTGGCGGCCGCAGACCGGAACCGAGGCGCTGGCGATCGTCAAAGAGGCGCTGAAAGCCGAAATCGACGCCGAGGCCGAGACGGTACGGCTGCGCTACATCACCGCCGGCGCCGGTCAGGCGATGGTGTACCAGCAGAAGGGCGCCGAGGCCGATCGCCTCGCCGCCGATACCAGTCCCGATCCGGCGCATTATCCGATCCTCGCCGCCTCGATCGGGATCGATGGCGCGACGCTCGCCGACGTTGCGGCGCTGGTGAATGCCACGCGGGCCGCCTGGTCGGCAGCCGCCGCCACGATCGAGGCGATGCGGCTCGGCACCAAGCAGGCGATCGATGCGGCCGTGAGCGACACCGACGCGCGTGCCGCGCGCGCGGCCGTGGCGTGGCCGGCGCAATAAAGAGGGTGAGGCGGGTCCAATGTTAAGCGAAATTCGCAAGACGATCGGCGAGCTGCCCGATCTCGGCGCGGCGCAGGGCGCCGATCTCGTGCCGGTGCACCGCGACGGTGACGGCACCGGCATCGTCACGGTCGACGCGATCACGTCGGCCGGCGCCAATGCGGCGGCTGCGGCCGCGGCCGCGGTGTTGGCGTCGAAGGCGAACCTTGACTCGCCGACATTCATCAACACGCCGACGGCGCCGACGCCGGCCGCCGGCGACAGCTCGCAGAAACTCGCAACCACGCAATACGTCGATCGCATCCTGCCGACGGGCCACATTAGCGGGCTGATATGGTCGCGCAACGCCGCCAACCCGTCGACGCGGATCGATATCACCGCCGGCAAGGCACGATCGAGCGATGATACGTTGTCGATCATCCTGCCGGCGATGACCAAGCGCATCGACGCGACGTTCGTCGCCGGCTCGGGTAATGGTGGCCTCGACACCGGCGCGGTTGCGGCCAATTCGGGTTATTACTTGTGGGCGATCGCCCGCAGCGACCAGGCCGCCGCCGCCGACGTGTTGATTTCGTTGTCGGCAACCGCGCCGTCGCTGCCGACCTCTTGGGACAAAAAGCGGCTACTCGGCTACGTCGCAACCGACGCCAGCGCCGCAATTATTGATTTCCTCGTGTTTGAGGGCGGCGATTGCGTGCTGTTCAATGCAATGCTGCCGTTGTCGCTCAATAGCTCGAATCTGCCGAACGGCACCTGGACGACGTTTTCAGTGCCGGTGCCGGCAAAGGCCGAGGCGGTTTTGGGTGCATCGATCCAAAATTCGTCGTCGACCTCGGCGCTCATGCTGTTGAGTACCGATCTGCCAAACTTTGGCGTCTCCGCTTCCGGCTCGCCGCTTGCGACGATCATCGCTGGTAATGGCATGTTCGGCGGTGCCAAGGTCAATGTGCGGGTGTCGGCAAGTTCGCAGCTCAAGGCGACGCCTGGCGCGGCTGGTACGCAAGTATTCGTGCAGTGTTACGGCTGGAATTGGCGCCGCGCTGGGCGCTGATCAGTTCGCACCCCTTCAATCGCTAATCTCTCAAAGGCCGCCATTTCGGGCGGCCTTTTTCGTTTCGAGCGCGAGGAAAATCCCCGATGTTCTCTAGTTCACTGATCAAGGCGATCACCGACGCCGCGAACGCCGCCGGCATTGCGCCGTCGCGCCTGCTCGCGCTCGTCGAGACCGAATGCGGACCGGCCGGCAAGGCGTTCGAACAGGACGGCCGCACGCCGGCGCTTTTGTACGAGCGGCATGTCGCCTATCGCGAAGCCAAGGCGCGCAGCGCGCGGCTGCTCTACCGACGTGCGGCGCGCTTGGAAACTTTCCGACGCGTTGCTCGCCTCGAAAGCTAGAGAGCGCGAGGCGGCCGCTGCGGCGACCGCCGCGGCTGAAACCAATCTGGCGTTGACCGCGATCGAGCGGCACGCCGACGCACTCAATCAGAAGGTAACAGACTATGCGAAATCGCATTCCGGCGACGCTTGCCGCGCTGCTACTCGCGACGACGTGCGGCGCTTGCTCGACATTGGTCAGTGAGCGGCCGCAGCCGGCGCCGCCGCGCGTGCCGGATGATTGCAAGGCGCTCGGAAAGCCGGTGCCGTTGCCCGCGCCGCGCGAGGGCGCCGACCTCGGGGTGATCGCCGCGCAGAATCGCGCGATCGCGGTTACCGCAAATCGGCGGATCGTCGGGCGCGACCGATGCGAGGCGAAAACGCGGGCCGCGCTCAAAGGGGGCAGCGGCAATGTCCGATGACTCGCGCAGCCTGGTGCTGTTGTTGGGCGAGCTGAAAGGCAAGCTCGAGTCGCATATTTCCGCCGTCGATCGTGATCGGGCCGAGCGCGAGCAGGATCGGGTCGAAAGCGCGCAGCACCGTAAAGAGGTGCGGCACCAGCTCGCCAATATGACGATGAAGGTTGGCGCGATCGATCCGCTCGCCGCGCGGCTCGATGCGATCGACGATCCGGACAATAAGCGGTCGATCGTCGCGCGTCTCGACGCGATCGAGCCGCAGGTTTCCGACCTCACCCGCAAGGCCGCGACTGCAGTCGCGATCGCAACCGGCGCGCTCGCGCTGATCGGCTACGTGCTGCATATGTTCGGCGGTGAGATCAAAGCCGTCGTGCTGCGCATTTTCAGGATTTCGTAAGTCATGGATCAAGTAAGCGACGAGCAGTGCAGCGAGGCCGCGGCACTGCTCAAGGCGCACGGCTCGGAACGCAAGGCCGCGCGCGCCGGCGGCGTGCCGCGCTCGACGTTTAAGCATCGCCTCAAGCGCGCGGCCGAGCGCGGGATGCTGGGCTTTAAGCCGGTGCTGCCGGGTTTCGAGCTAAAGCGCAGTTCGGCGCAGCTCGACGATTCCGGCAACGTGCAAAAGGAATGGGTGACGCAGCACAAGGAGTCCGGTCCGGCGTTCGCGATGCCTGCCGGGCAGGTGCTCAAGGGCGTATCGGCCTTCGTCGACGGCGAGGGGCGAATCCGTCACCAGTGGATCAAGACGCGCACCGACAGCGCCGCGCCCGAGCTGATCGGCGCGCTCAAAGCCGAATTTGAGGCGTATCGCGGCCGGGCGAGGATCGTTCCGCCGCCAAAGCGCGTCGAACGCGACCTGATGACGGTTTACCCGATCGCCGATCCGCATATCGGAATGTTGTCGTGGCGGCCGCAAACCGGCGCGGATTATGATCTCAAAATTGCAACCGAGCGGATGCTCGATTGCGCGTCGGCGATCGTCGCCAAGGCCGACCGTTCGCGCGCGGCGACGATCGTCAATCTCGGCGATTGGTATCATGCCAACGATCAGCGCAACGTAACGCCGAAATCTAAGCATCAGCTCGACGTTGATGGGCGTTGGTTCAAGGTGCAGCGCGCCGGCGTGCAGGTGTTTCGCTCTATCATCGATATGGCGCTCGCTAAGCACGAGGCCGTTGAGGTGGTCAACATTCCGGGCAACCACGATCCGGAGGCCGGCGCTGCGCTGGCGCTGGCGCTTGCCGGCTTCTACGAGCGCAATCGCCGGGTGCATATCGCGTTTCCGGCCGATCTTTACTACCGCCGGTTCGGCGCGACGCTGTTCGGTGCGGCGCACGGCGACAAGCTGTCGCCGGCGCGCATGGCAATGGCGATGGCGGTCGATCAGCGCGAGGCGTGGGGCGCGACCGCTTATCACTGGTTCATGTTCGGGCACATTCATAAGGACCGGCTCGACACGATCGGCGACGTGCGCGTCGAAAGTTTCTCGACGATCGCCGACAAGGACAACCACGCCGCCGGCGGCGGCTGGCGCAGTGCGCAGGCGTTGCAGGCGGTCACGCTGCACAAGCGCGACGGTGAGCTGGGGCGGCAACGCGTCAACATTCCGCCGCCGAGTATGAGGTGATTCGATATGGCGAAATGGGACCATGACGATTTGCGCAGTAAGTCGACGCTGCCCGATCTTGGCGGGCAAGCGCCGCTCGATCCGGCGCGGCGCCGCTATATCGAGGCGCATGTCGGCCGCGCGCCGTCATTCGAGGCCGAGGCGGATGTCGAGGTGCGGATGACGACGTTTTGCCCGCTTGATGATCTGGTGGTGACGGAGCCGCCGGCCGTCGCCAAGGCGAACAATCCGAAGGACGCCTTCGGCACGCTGAAAGCGTGTCTATCGTGGGTCCCGGCCGAGGTGATTTTCGAGCTGGCGCTCGCGTTCGCCGAGGGCGGTTTCAAATATGGGGGGCACAATTACCTCGTCGCCGAGCCGCGCGGGTCGGTGTATGTCGACGCCTGCAACCGTCACCTGTTCCAATTCTGGAATCTTGGCGAGGAAACGGACGCCGAAAGCGGCGCCGATCTGCACCACGTCACCAAGGCAATCGCCTCGCTGGCGGTGCTGCGCGCGGCGCAAATTCACGGTCGATGGATCGATGATCGGCCGCCGCGCGCGCCGGCGGGTTTCCTCGCCGATCTCAATGCCAAGATGGGGCGGCTTGCCGCGGCGCACCCCGAGCCGGTCGCCCGCTATCTTGCGGGTGGCAAGCGCGGGGCGGGGCGCATCCTGCCCGAATAGTGAGCCGCAGAGCGCGGCCGTGATGCGCTAAAATCGTCTAGCCGCTAGGTCGGTGCGGCCGTCGCCGAAATATCGCACCAGTGGCCGCCGTAGCGGTTTTTCAATCCCGCACGAGTCCGACCGCGAGTCCGATCGCAATCGCGATCATCAATCCGCCGAACACCAGCGCCGCCGCGCCGTACCCACTGGCGGCCGCCAGCGTGCCGCAGATCGCGCCGACGCCGAGTCCGGCGGCGGCCGCCGACTTGGCGGCGTTGGGGCGTGGCGGTCGCTGGTCTGTCTCGGCGGTCATGGCATCCATACCCTTAGGAGTTGTAAAAACCATGAACTACGGCGAGATCAATCACAACCCGACCGTGACTCCGTTGCCGGCGACGGCTGGGCGGCAGGCGCAGCGGCTTTCCGGCCGGCGGCGCTATCCGCTCACCGCCAAGATCAACCCGATGTGGTGGTTTCAGAACGATCTGGAGCCGCAGCCGCCGGAATGGTTCAAGCCGGGCGCGGCGGCCTGGTGGCGGGCGCTTGCATGGGCGATCCGCAACCCGCTGTCGAATTTCACCGCCTATGTGGTGGGTGTCAAAGATCGCGATTATGAGATCGCCGGCACCGACCCGCTCGACGCGGGCACGCTTGCCGACGTGGGGCGAACGGGGTGGAAATGGTCGGTGATCCGGCTCGGGCCGCTGCGCCTACCGTTCGTCGGTTATGCCGGGCCGCGCGTGCTGTTCTATGCCGGGTGGGCCTGGGAGGGGAATCTCGGCGCCAAGTTCAATCTGCGCCGATCGAGCGTGCAGGCGGTCTAGGCTGCTCGAATCACGAAAAGGGTGGGGGGTGTTTGGCGGTAGCGCTCTCCCGCTACCAAAGCATTATTAAGCACTTAGCGTCAGTTTGCGGCGGTCTTCAGAAGCCCGCTCAGAAGCCCATACAACGCTTCGTACAATATTTTCGGCATTCACTCATCACGCTTCAGCCGGCGCCGGCCCCACGGTCGGTCCTTACGCAGCGGCCGCGGTGGCTCAGGGTGGTGCCGGCGGACCATGCGGCTGACGCCAATCCGCGCGAACATCATCGGGCCATCGTGGTCGGCCGCCTGCAGCAGGACGTGCAGGGCGGTCTGGCCGTCGGAGTGCTGCTGCTCGGCCGGCGGCAGGGCCTCGATGTAGGCGGCGGCGTCGCGCAGCGTGCGCAGTGGCCGGCTGCCGTCAGGCAGCGGTACCGGCTCATCGAACTCACGCGTTCAGTCACCCACGCTCAGACCTCATCCGGATCCGCTCCGTCCCACGGTCGCTGCGGGATCTCGCGCTCCGCCGTCAGCTTTATGATGCGCGCCGGCGCACGGCGCCGCGGTGTCGCGCAGGCCCGGCAGCGCAGCGAGGCCTCCAGCTTCCATGTTGGGGTGTCCCGCGGCCGTCTGATGTAGACCAAGCTCAGGCCCGCCCTGGTCTTGCATCGCATGCACTCGACCTCCAGCCAGGCCAGGCCGCCGTTGAGACACTGGCCGAGCGTCGGAGACGGCTGCGCCGGGCCGCCGAATCCTTCCATGCGGAGCGACCACGCCTCGGCCTCCGCGCGGTCGCCTCGGCGCACGGCCGCGATCGCTTCTTCGCGCGCGGACGCGGCGTCCATCACCAGCCCGCGGAGGCGGCTGCCGTATATGACCTCGCGGGATTTGGTGCCCATGGCGGCGACTATAGCCAGACGCTGGCGGCGGTCGACTCGTTCTGCCGACGCAACGATTTTCTTACCCGACCTGTCACTACCCTCTGCTTTGAGACAACAGATTGGGGAGCAGCCAATGAGTTCTCGACAGCTGGAAGAGATGCTGGAGCGCGATCACGACGCGGCGGTGGCGGCCGCCCTCGGGATCCCGGTCAACGACCGTGCTCTGCTTGAGCTGGACATCGACGACGTGTGCAGCGACGACGGCGTGCTGTACGGACACGTCGTCTATTTCAGGCCTGGGTCCGATCACGACGTCATGGCCGCGATCCCGGGCCTCGACGGCGCCGACTGGATCCGGATCCCACCGCTGGCATGGTGATGGCCCGCGGTGGTGTTCCGCGGGCCTGAGTTCTTGGTGCACGGACGGCGTCCGCATCACGCTGGACGGCGCCGCGCTATGCTCATGCGCTAGAGCCGAGGGCGGGGGTGTCCGCGCACATGCTCGATCCGCCGGAAGCGGACACGCGTGTACGGCCGGACGTAGTGGTGCCGACGAGGCTTCTTCATTCGAAAATCCATCGAACGGAGAATGAACACGGCTCCTGGACGCCTTGAAATTGGCGAGTCGGCATGCAACGTTTCGGTTGCGAGACGCGCAACGTCACATGCCGCCAGGTGTGCCAGCGGAGCGGTCATGGGCCGGGGCACCGAAAGGTACCTCGGCCTTTTCGTTGCACTAAGGGGCCGGCCGCCAAGCCCCCGACGCGGCTAACTCACTCAAATATGTCGTCCTTTCGCTGATGTGCCCACGGTGACCCTGGCTGCGGAGCCGTTGGTGCCGGGGTCGGCGGTGGTGATGGTGGCGATATGTCATAGTGGAACTGCACCGGCGTATCGGCGCGCTGCGGCTGGGAATGGTTCGGATCGGGTGGACCGTCGTCTGCGGACGCCAGCGTCCAGCCGGAGCGTCCGTGCGAGACGAACTCGTCGGACTTCGACAACATGGCGCTCAGATTAGACGCCGGATCCGTGCCAGGCACCGAGATGCCTCGCTGCGTCAGGTAGGAGAAGATTTCTGACGTTCTGGTCGGGTAGGTGCGACCTGAGATTAGTTCGCGGGCTGCGTTGAGAGCCGCTTTGGTCTCTGGGGCACGCCTGCGACCAGTCGTCCTGAGGTGTGTCCTTACGGTCTGAGTTCTGAACTGGTCGCTGACCGACAGTGTCCCAGACGAGATGTGATGCGACGAGGCAGTGCTCGAATAGAAGTTCTGTCGCAATGCCTTTAGGTTAGAAAGCTTAACGACGCGGACGTCCGGATTGGCCGCGATATCGGCCTCCAGATCTGCGATTTCGGCGTCCAGGGCCGAGACGAACACGTTGTCTGTCATGACGACGAAAGTACGTGTGTCGCCCCAGCGCTGCAAGTGTTCCCTGCCAGACTTCCACCAAAATAACCACGGTTATTTCTGGGATAAATGGGCTTGACTCTGGGATTTCAGAATTGACCCTGAGAATGATTCGTCCCTGACATCTACAGCTACCTGAACTGCTCCCATCCATCGGGCACCTTGGTGTCGTCCGGGACGTGCTCGGCGAGGCCTCCGTTGCGCCAGCCGAACACGGTCTGGAACGGGATAACGGGGAGAGCACGCTCGGCGAATCCGGTGATCCACGTCCCGAGCGCGTCGCACTTGAACTTGTCCTCGCCATAGGTGTGGGCGTCGACCACGCCATCGCGCCTGATGGCGATGATGACCGCTCCCTGCAGGTCGTGCTTGGCGATCAAGCGCTTCAGTTCGGCTCGCCATTCGATGTCGATGGGTCGCTGTTCGTCAGATGCCATGGTCATTCTCCGATCGCGTTGCGTTTCTCGACGAAATCGACGAGCAGCGGCCCCCTATCCGTCGTGATGTTGCAGAGAGTGCCGTCGTCGAGCGAAAGCTGGACGAAGTGCGCTCCTCCCACGGTGACGCGCACGGCGCCTTCGCCCTGGCGACAGGAGCTCAACAGCGGTCGCGTCCGGGCCTGCGATCGGGATGCCGCGAAGTTTGGGGGCTGCCAGGAGCATAACGCCTATCGCGAGGACATTTCGGAGATCCTGCCATGACTGCCGAATTCGACGACGACGATACCCTCGCTACCATTCCAGTTTCGGAGCGGGAGGCTGCTTCGACCGGCGCCGCGGCGGATGCCGCCGAGGCCGATGCGGGGCTGAAGGCTCTACCGCGGATCCTGAGGATCGCGTTGTTGCGTGGCCGAACGGACAGCTACGTACGCGAGCGGTTGATCGGCGAGATCGCCGAACTATGCCCGGATCTGCCCGAGACGGCGATCTGGGCCAACGCGCGCACCACGGACGCCGCCATCAATTTGGCCGCGGAGTTGGATCGGCAAGCGGCTGCTGACGACCGTTCGGACCTGCGTTCGCTCGCTGATTGCGTGAGGCTGACTTCGCTTCCGGTTCCGCATAGCGAAGTGCTGATCGCCGAGCATCGGCGCGTTGGAAAGACGCTCCTCATGGCCTCGAAGACCCTGCCCGAGGAACTCGACGTCGATGTTGCGGCGGAGATTGAAGCACTGGTGTGGGGATGGGCCGCGCTGCCGATCGCGCTTCCGCAGTTGCCGCTATACGCCGATGTCCGGGCGCTGCCGAATGCCCGCCGCGTCGCCGACAGGATGGCGCGCCAGCGGATCGAACAGGCGATTGAGACGGTTCACGAGCAGTACAATGAGCGCGACCGAAAGGAGAGGGAAAAGCAGGGGGGCAGTGAGGAGAAGGCGCTCATTGAAAGCGGCGGTGATTTTACTCCCGATGGCCACCTTATTGTTTGTGCTATCGACGACGCCAGTCTGAAAAGCCCGAAGCTGAAGGAGATCGTGGCGCCGCTGAAGGCAGTCATCAATAAAGCCTTGCCGATCGTCGCAGCGCCGCCGCTGCACGACGCCCGGCAGAAGCTTCTCTTCGAATTCCCTTACGCACAGGACGTCATCGACTTCTGCATGACTGAACTCGTCGGCCGTACTCATGTTCACTTGCGGCCTCTGCTGCTCGTCGGGCCACCCGGAGGTGGCAAGTCGCGTTTCGGTCGGCGTCTCGGAGAAGTGCTCGGCGTCCATGTGTGGCGTGTCGATGCAGCTCGGTCGGACGGCGCCGCCTTCGGCGGCACCGACAAGCGCTGGTACTCGGCAGAGCCGTGCCATCCGTTCCTGGCGATTGCTCAGGGCCGCATCGCGAACCCGATCGTCCTGATCGACGAAATCGAGAAGGCGCCCACCCGTTCGGACTACGGACGGCTCTGGGATTCGTTGTTGGGTTTTCTTGAACCCGAAACAGCCGCGCGCTATCCGGATCCCGCGCTGCAGACGTCGCTCGATCTGTCCCTGGTCAGCTACGTCGCGACCGCGAATTCGATCGACCCGCTACCGTCGCCGATCAGGGACCGCTTCCGCATCGTCGAGTTTCCGAAGCCGCGCCCCGCAGATATCGAACTGCTGCTGCCGGCCGTCACCGCGGAAATCGCCGAAGAACGCGGTCTCGACGAGCGTTGGATCGCGCCCCTAGCTCAGGACGAGATCACCGCCATACGCCGCTTCTGGCATGGGGGATCGGTAAGGAAGCTGCGCCGAGTCGTCGAAGCGATGATCAATGCACGGGAGGGAGCGGTGGTGAGGCAATAACCCTGCCTTTCCCACCATCCACCATCGATTCGTTCGATCATATTTGAACCTAGTCAAAGAATCGTAAGGTTCGCTAAGGGCCAGAAGCGGACGTGTCAGCATAGTGCAAGAAAGTCCCTCAAGGGCCACCGTGGACGGCTGACGGCTTGCAAGACGTATCTCCATGTTACCGGTTTGGTCGGAGCAGCCATGTGTTCGGCCGTTCGGCGCGATTCACTTGAAGAGCTGACCTCATTCAGCTCTGAGGATCGGATCCCGGTCAAAAGCGCCATCTTGCCCAGCGCATCCTCGCGAGCACGCGGGCGAGAGTATTTTTCGTCTGCATCGGGATAGCTATGGCGAGCATGACGACATGCTGGCTGGTATCTCCAGCACAGCAAGCACCCGTTCAGGCCCGCTCAGCAAAGCTCGCAAGAACCAAAAGCTTAACGGCCTCGGCGAACTGATGCACGCCCAGCCGATCCATCATCCGTGAGCGGTGAACCTCGACCGTGCGAACGCTGATGCCAAGATTGAATGCAATGACCTTGTTCGGCTGCCCGGCCACGAGCGCCTCAAGCACCTGCCGCTCGCGTAGGCTAAGCGTGTTGATCAACACGGCCGCGGTCGCAATATCATCGGTCCGGCCCTTCGCCACGCTGGTCTTCAGCGCGGACTCGATCGCGGCTATCAAGGCGTCGTCGCTGTAAGGCTTTTCAATGAAGTCTACAGCTCCCGCCTTCATCGCTCGGACGGCGGTGCGAACGTCGCCTTGAGCGGTTACGACGATGACCGGCAAGTCCGGTTTGATCAGCCGAAGACGCGCATGAGCTTCGAAGCCGTTCATCTCCGGCATACGGATGTCCAGCAGAACGCAGCCGCCGACCAGACTGCCCGCGACGTCGAGAAACAATTTTGGCGTCGCATATGTCGCCACCTCGAAGCCCGCCGCATCCAGCAACCGCTCTAGAGATCGGCGGATTGCCAGGTCGTCATCGATCACGTAAACGAGCCGGCCGGTGGCCATCGATGGCCTCAATGTTGGAGCGGAACGGGAAGGGTCACGCGAAAGATTGCGCCGCCGCCGTCGTTGGGCTCGTAGTCCAGCTTTCCGCGATGGGCCTCGACGATCGAGCGGCATATCGAGAGGCCCAGCCCCATGCCATCGATCTTTGTCGTGTGGAACGGCTCGAACAGGTGTTCGACGATGCTGTCCGGCAGGCCTGAACCACGATCCGCGACGACGATTTGAATCGACTCATCGTCGAGACGCGCCGTCGTCACGGCCAACTGGCGCCACTCGCTCTGCGTCATCGCTTCGTGCGCGTTGCGTATCAAGTTCAGTATGACCTGCTGCAGTTGGATGCGGCTCGCAAACACCGTGGCAGCGCGTGGATCGAAGCTGAGCCGGACTTCGACATCGTGGAGTCCGGTCCCCGCCGAGGCGAGCTCGCTGGCTTCCCCGATCAGGTCGGGCAGATTTTCGATCCGCATGTCTGTTTCGCCGCGGGTCACGAACTCCCGCAACCGCCGAATGATTTCGCCGGCGCGCAGAGCCTGTTGTCCGGCTTCGTCAAGGATCTCGCGGAGCGTGTCGACCCTTAGGGGCCCGTCGTTCGCCATCATCCGGCGACCGGCATTGACCGAATTGGTGATCGCGGTCAGCGGTTGGTTCAGTTCGTGCGCCAGCGCGCCCGCCATTTGCCCCGCCGTGCTCAGCCGCGCTGCATGATGCAGCTCCGCTTGCAGATTTTGCGCGCGGACATCCGAGCGGGCTCGCTCTTCGGCTTCGATCGTCAGCCGCTCGAGCGCTTCTGCCAATTCCGATGTGCGTTCCGCCACCCGCTGTTCCAGCGACTCGTTGAGGCGTCGGAGATCGTCTTCGAGCTTTTTCTGTGGCCTCAGATCGCGGCTGACGGCCGCCATGTTGGTCGGCCGGCCGGTGCGCGGGTCGTCGATGCGGAACCAATCGAGCAGGAAGGGGATGACTTCTCCGGTCTTGAAATGACGAAAATTAAGCTCGCCGAGCCACCGTCCGGTTCTCATCACCATCGGAAGCAGCTCGGTCCGCGCCCTGGTCTGTTCATCGGGGGCCAGGAAATCGAAGATGCTGGCCGTCTGGAGCTCCTGAAATTCTGAAAGCCCGAGCAGCTCGAATGCCGCTTTGTTGATGTATTGCGGCGTGCCGTCGAGATGGGCGAAACCGACGAACTCGGACGAGCGTTCGATCACGCTCACCAGACGCCGTTGCTCTGCCTCTGCAAGCCAGCGCTGGATCGCGAGCGTTGCGTGGTTCGCCGTGATCCCGAGAAGGAGCCGGTGTGTCTCGCTCGGGAATTGCGGATCGGGGGACCCGGCGACGATGATGTCGTCGCCGCCGAAGCCCATCGGCGCCGCCGCGATCCGCAGCGTGCCCGTGCCGAGAGGATTGTCGATCACGGAGATCTGCTCACGCTTGCCGCGCCACGCGCTGCGCAGGATGCGTTCGACGCGACCAGACGATTCGGCGGTCACTGCTCCCCGCGTGCGGATCACATCGGCGGCAGGTTGGTTACGCAGCCCGGGTGCAGATACGTATATGACGTCGGCATCGAGCATCGACAGCAACGCGGCTGCCGCGCTGTCGGCGATTTGCCGTGAATCATAGTCTTTCCAAAGTGCCGGCAGGGTCGACAGCGCGACGAGATCGCGGATGCAGTGCCTGAGTTGCTGCGGCTCGGAAAGCTCATCGACCCAAGGCATTTACCTGGCCTCTACCCATGCACGTTCAAGCAAACCACCAGCGTGCCCCTGGCAGATGCTTGCAGCTGGGGCGACAAGGCGAATCGCAACAGGTCGTCGATCGCCAGATCGAAGACCGATCAAAGAAGAACCTACACGCGCGAAACTGATCAGTCGATAACATAGATGAATTTCCCGTTATCGGCGTGATGTCGCAGCTCGCTAACTAAGTTGGTATGACGATTACGTAAAATTGCTCAATCTGCTCGCTGACAATCTTGCTTTACAGTGGTGCGTCCTCCGGCCGTGACATCTCCGGCGTGGCGGTCGCGGAAACCGAGGCGATGGCAAAGATCAAAGCACCGGTCGACGCGGCAGCCGGGCAACACGTCGACACCGTCCTGGATCGGCTGACGACGTTCGGGAATCTCGGTGAGGACCTGTTGCGGGTCCTCGATATCGCGATCGGCATAACAGGCGCGGACATGGGCACCCTGCAGCGCTTCGACGAAAGTGCCGACTGTCTGAGAATTGTCGCCAGCCGGGGGCTCTCGCGAGAAGCGCTGACGTTTTTCGGCGCCGTCCGACGCGACACGGCAACGTCGTGCGCGGCCGCATTGACGCGGCGCATGAGTGTGTTCGTCGGGGATATTTCGACGAGCTACCTGTATGTGGGCACGCGCGAGCTCGAGGTCCTGCGCGCGGGTGGCGTTGCCGCCGTTCATTCGACGCCGCTCATCAGCAGCAATGGCCGCCTCTGGGGTGTGCTCTCGACGCACTTTGACAAACCGCAGATCGAGAGCGAGTTCGATCCCGCTACGCTAGATCGATTTGCTCTGAAAGTGGCGAACAGCCTGGAGCAGGGCGAGGATCCTGCGGCCGGGCCAGCACTTTCATAGCGAGCCGATCTCTCAGCTTTCTCAATCAGGCGAGTGACGATGGCAATACTCCCGGCTCAAGCAGATCGCAACATGCGCTGCGGCGCGGGCGCCGTATCGGACGCGGCAGAATTCCGCGCGGCCTGCGCCGACGGACCACCAGACACGACGAGAACTAGAAGCGCGAATTGGAGCGTCCCATGAGTTCGACCGCCGAGCCGATTCCTTTTGGACGATCCATGCTGCGGGAGCACCGGCACGTCTGCGCGTTCTTCAATTCGGCCGTGGAGGAATACGACGTGTTGCTGCCGTTCATCTGCGACGGCATTAACTGCGGCCAGCGCGCGTTTCATGTCCTCCCGTCTCATCGCCGGGAGGACCACCTCAATTGGCTGCGCCTCGCCGGCGTCGATGTGGAAGAGACGATCAAGAGCCGTCAGCTCGAGGTCGCGCTCCCGGAGGACACCTATCTCAAGACCGGACGGTTCGACAAAGACGCGATGCTCGTCCTGATCCAGCAGGCCTTGCGGGAGGGTGCCGAGCTCGGCTTCCCTTTGACGCGGATGATCGCGCACGCCGAAACGGCGGTGGAAGACTGGGAGAGCGGCAATCAATGGGTGGAATACGAGATGCGGCTCAACAGCGTGCTGCCGAATTTCGCCGACCCCGTGATCTGCACCTTCGACGCCAATCTGCTGACGGCGCCGCATGCCATCGATATTCTGCGCACGCACCCAATGGTCATCATCGGCGGCGTTCTGGTCGAAAATTCGTTCTTCACCAGCCCGCAGGACTTTATCCGCGAGGTGCAGTCGCGAACCGGACCAATCCAATCCTATCGGGGATAGTCAGACGGAGCCTCAAGTTCAATGGTCGTCGCCGGATCTGCCGGGGCTTTCGGTGACCTTTGAGAGGAGGATTCATCTTCTCTTGTGCATCCTCGGCCTTAATAAGATGGCCGTCTTCTGCGGTCGGTTGCCACGAGCGCGGAACGTCTTCTCCGCTGAGTCACGCGCCCGCGCTGCTATGGACGGCAGTCGCTGTCCGAACCGACTTGAAGCTCTACTTCGCCCCCTTGTCCGCGATGATGCCCAATTTATGGATCTCCGGGGTGTTGTCGAACAAGTCACCCCCCTTGATCTTCTCCATGAGCGCAGCGGCGACCTTTCCATTGAGATGCGCGTCGCGTCCGGCCTCGTCGTCGAACGTGTCAAAGATCGCGAACGAGGAGGGGCCTTCCTGGATCGCGTACCACGTGATCGTGCCGGGTTCGGCCTCCACCAGAGGAACCGCCGACCGCAGAAAATCCGCGACATCCTTCTCCTTGCCGGGCTTCGCCACCAGCGGGACGTACAGCGCAAATTTTGTCATTCGATCCTCCCGTTCTCGTCTTCGCGAGTCTCATATCAGTAATGATAAGGAGCTGTAGCGCGGAAGGTTGCGCGCTGCGTTGACCGATATCAGCCCGGGGGACGAGATCTTTCCCGAGATCGAGGGATCGGAGGCGTATTCTGGTCAGAATACTTGCCGGCGGTGCCGGGCCTGAAGATCTCCGCGTCTTGCGCCGTGTCTTCCTGTTCGGCCTGAGGCGGCCAGAGCGAGGCCGTCGGCGAACTCGGCGCTCGCCATCATCAGGCGGCGAGGCCCGGCATGTGTTCTTGATCGCTCGGCTTTTCACTCAAGACATGCCAGATCTCCATCTCGCCCGATCCCTTGACGTCGATGGTCCCGCGCGTTTCGCAAACGAAGTCGTGCTTGATCAGATCGTACGTTGCCTGCGTGATCTGAATTGCCTGGCTTTGGCCGTGTGATTCCATGCGGCTGGCCATGTTCACGGCGTCGCCCCACAGATCGAAAATGAACTTCTTGCGTCCGATGATGCCGGCGACGACCGGGCCTGAATTCATGCCGATGCGGAATGTCAATCGTCTGCCGCGGAATTCACGCTCGGCCACGCAGGCTCGCATCTCGAGCGCCATGCGTGCCAGCGCGTGAGCATGGTCGGCGCGCGGGCGCGGCACGCCGGCAACGACCATGTAGCAGTCACCGATGGTCTTTATCTTTTCCAATTGATACTTCTCGACCAATAGATCGAAGCACATGAACACTTCGTCAAGCAGCCCGACGAGCTCCAGGGGCGACATCGACCGGGCCAGCGGGGTGAACTGCACGACGTCGGCGAACAAGATGCTCGCCTCGTCGTACTGATCGGCGATGGTGCGGTGCTCACCCTTCAATATGTTGGAGATCTCGACCGGCAAGATGTTCAGCAGCAGCATTTCGGATCGCTCCTGAAGCCGGTTCTTTTTGTCGATGAAGTAGTAAAGCATTGCAAAAGCCAGACTCAGGACGCAGGCGATGTTCAGAACGTAGAAGAACGTGACCATCGAAGCAGGCAAGGAGGCAGGGGCGCCGTAGGATTGTAGCAGTGCGCTGCTCGGCAGCAGGACCAGGAAGGCGCAGAACCAACGGGAGGCGGTTCGAAGATCATGGACGAGAAGGGCGCACAAAGGACAAAGCGTAGACCAGAGTATGACGGCGCTCGAATTGTGAAAGCCGCCGAGATTGATCGTCATCAGCCACGGCAGCAGCAGGATCAGCGTCAGCTGGCCAAAGCGGTACAGCGAATAGTGGGGGAACCTGCTGAACAGGGCTGTATTCATGAGCGACAACGCGCTGTACGCCGCGGGGATGGCGCCGGCGCTACGGGCTCCAACCGCAATGTAGGCCAGACCCCACAACGCCGCCGCAACGGCGGAGGTCAGCACGAAGCCGACGAGGATCATTTTCTGCAGCGCGACCTCTTCGCCGTCGCGTCGGTCGGCGCCTATCTGTGCGATCAGGGGAATCCGCATGCGAAGGCCGGCCTTTCAATGAACCGCCGATACACCGAGATGAGCCGGGTTGTGCCCTGAACTGCGGATCGACGTCGAAGGCATGATCGGAACGTCATGCCATCCGGGCGCGACAAGCGCCCTGACAACTATCAACCGCTGCGCGGCGACGTCGCACGCGATGATTTCGGCGCCGCCCGATCTCTTGCCCGCGATGCGCGGCGCGACCGCTGGACTATCGCATGTTCGCAGCGGCAGTCGTCGCCAACGCGGTGATGAAAGCGGCCTGCCGGATTGACAACCGTCAGTGCGAGCGCGCGGAAACCCAACCAGCATCCGCTATGCGCTTCTTGCTCGCATTGCGCTGGATGGCAGGCGTGACGACCAGGGCGCGATCTCGAGCCCTCGATCGCGATCAGGGCAAACTGGTGCTCCCGTTGCGGATCGCTCGTCCGGGGAGGAGCGGCATGCCGAGGGAAGACGACGATGAACATTGAACAATATACCGAGCGATCGCGCGGCTTCATCCAATCGGCGCAGTCTCTGGCGATGCGCGAAGGTCATCAGCAGTTTTCCACCTTGCATCTGTTGAAGGTCCTGCTCGACGATTCCGAGGGTCTCGCCGGCGGTCTGATCGACCGCGCCGGCGGCAATTCGCGCGCGATTCTGAAGGCGACGGAGGATGCTCTCGCCAAGTTGCCAAGGGTCTCGGGTGGCGGCGCGGGACAAGTTTATCTTGCGCCCGAACTTGCGCGCGCGTTCGACGCCGCTGAAAAGGCAGCCGATAAGGCCGGCGACAGCTTCGTTACCGTCGAGCGTTTGTTGCTCGGGCTGGCCCTCGACAAGAACAGCGAGGCCGGCCAGCTTCTGGTCAAAGCGGGCGTCAGCGCACCGAACCTCAACGCGGCGATCGAGTCGTTACGCAAGGGCCGCACGGCCGACAGCGCCACGGCCGAGAACGCCTATGACGCGCTCAAGAAATACGCCCGCGATCTGACCCAGGCGGCGCGCGACGGCAAGCTCGACCCGGTGATCGGCCGCGACGAGGAGATCCGCCGCACCATTCAAGTGCTGTCGCGGCGCACCAAGAACAACCCGGTGCTGATCGGTGAGCCCGGCGTCGGCAAGACCGCGATCGTCGAAGGGCTGGCGCTGCGCATCCTCAACGGCGACGTGCCGGAAAGCCTGAAGGACAAGAGGCTGCTTTCGCTCGACCTCGGCGCACTGATCGCCGGAGCCAAGTATCGCGGTGAGTTCGAGGAACGGCTGAAAGCCGTTCTCCAGGAAGTCACCGGGAGCGAGGGCGCCTTCATCCTGTTCATCGACGAGATGCACACGCTGATCGGCGCGGGCAAGAGCGACGGCGCGATGGACGCCTCCAATTTGTTGAAGCCGGCGCTGGCGCGCGGCGAGCTGCATTGCATCGGCGCGACCACGCTCGACGAGTATCAGAAGCACGTCGAGAAGGACGCGGCGCTCGCCCGGCGCTTTCAGCCGATCTTCGTCAGCGAACCCGCGGTCGAGGACACAATCTCGATCCTGCGCGGGCTGAAGGACAAATACGAGCAGCATCACGGCGTACGGATCACCGATTCCGCGCTCGTGGCGGCCGCAACATTGTCCAACCGCTACATCACCGACCGCTTTCTGCCCGACAAGGCCATCGACTTGATGGACGAGGCCGCGGCGCGGCTGAAGATGCAGGTCGACTCCAAGCCCGAAGAGCTCGACTCGCTCGATCGCGAAATCATCCGGCTCAAGATCGAGCAGGAGGCGTTGAAAAAGGAAAGCGACCCCGGTTCCAAGACGCGGCTGCAATCGCTGGAGAAGGAGCTCGCCGACCTCGAGGAGCGGTCTGCGGCGCTGACGGCTCGCTGGACCGCGGAGAAAAGTAAGCTCTCGAACGCGCAGAAGCTCAAGGCCGAACTGGACGCTCTCCGGGTCGATCTCGCAAACGCCCAGCGCAGCGGCGAGTATCAGCGCGCCGGCGAGCTGGCCTATGGCCGGATTCCCGAGTTGGAAAAGCAGCTCGCCGAGATGGAAGCCCAGGAGAATGCGGGTGCTACGGTGGAGGAGGCCGTCACGGCCAATCACATCGCGCAGGTCGTGTCGCGCTGGACCGGTGTGCCGATCGACAAGATGCTCGAGGGCGAGAAGGACAAGCTCCTGAAAATGGAGGAGGCGCTGAGTCAGCGCGTCGTCGGCCAGGCCGAGGCCGTCCATGCGGTTGCGACCGCCGTTCGCCGCTCGCGTGCGGGGCTGCAGGACCCGAACAGGCCGACCGGCTCGTTCATGTTCTTGGGCCCCACCGGCGTTGGCAAGACGGAGCTGACCAAGGCGCTCGCGGAGTATTTGTTCAACGACGAAACGGCGATGGTCCGCCTCGACATGTCCGAATACATGGAGAAGCATTCGGTCTCGCGCCTGATTGGCGCGCCCCCCGGCTATGTCGGCTATGACGAGGGCGGTGCTCTGACCGAGGCGGTGCGGCGCCGGCCTTACCAGGTCGTGCTGTTCGACGAAATCGAGAAGGCGCATCCCGATGTCTTCAACGTCCTGCTGCAGGTGTTGGACGACGGCCGCTTGACCGACGGCCAAGGCCGAACAGTCGACTTCCGCAATACGCTGATCATCATGACCTCCAACCTGGGTTCGGAATTTCTGGTGAACCAGCCGGAGGGTGAGGATACGGCGGCGGTGCGCGAGCAGGTCATGGGCATGGTGCGCGCGCATTTCAGGCCGGAGTTCCTCAACCGCGTCGACGAGATCATTCTGTTCCACCGCCTGCAGCGCAGCGAGATGGGGCGGATTGTCGAGATCCAGTTCGCCCGGCTGCAAAAGCTGCTCGACGATCGCAAGATCACGCTCACGCTCGATGCGGACGCCAAGGAATGGCTCGCGGCCAAGGGCTGGGATCCGGCTTACGGCGCGCGGCCGTTGAAGCGCGTGATGCAAAAGTATCTGCAGGACCCGTTGGCCGAGATGATCCTCGCGGGCGAGGTCAAGGACGGCGACAAGGTCGCGATCTCGGCGGAAGGCAATGTGCTGACATTTAACGGCAAGGCGCCGCAAACGGCGCAGATAGCGCAGTTCAACGTGACGCCCCCGAAACGGAAACTGAACTGAACGGTCCGCCTGGACGCCGGCACCGCATGCCGCGGGCGAGTATCAGAACGAAAAGGACGAGTGAATCCGCAACGGGCGGGATTGGGATCAGACCAAGCGCATCAATCCATCATTGAGCAGGATGAACATGGCACAGCGTTGCAGGCACCTGTTGGGAATTCACGACGTCATTCCGCATTCTCTCGGCTGTGAAGAATGCCTGGAATTGGGTGACCCATGGCTGCATCTGCGCGTCTGCCGGACCTGCGGCCACGTCGGCTGCTGCGACCAGTCGCCGAACCGGCACGCGACGAAGCATTTCCATGCCACCGGTCACCCGATCATAGAAGCCTATGATCCGCCGGAGGGCTGGGGCTGGTGCTACGTGGACGAACTCATCTTCGACTTGTCGGACAGGCCGACGCCACGACTTGGTCCGATCCCCAGGTTCTATTGACGTGCCGCAGCACGCTGGCCGGTCGTAGACGCCGAACGTCCGGACGCCCGTAGGCACCCCGTCGATGGCGCATGATGTTTTCCGGTGTTTGTGCTGACGACTGTCAAGGTAGTACGCCGCGCGCCGCGTCATCGTCAGTTCGAAGCAACTTCGGGAGAACGGCGATGGTCGCGCCCAGTGTCAGCCGTAGCGCCAACCGCCACGCAGCCGAAGCATCGGATGGCACGCGCGTCCAAACGCGCGATCCGCAACCTTACGATCAGTTCGATCTGCTGCCGATCGCCGGCAGCTGGCGCCATGGCCGGTCGGAGCATCGGCTGGTCGACACCAACCCCTTCAGCGGCGACCTCCTTCTGGAGATCAAGCAGGCCGATCGCGACGATGTCGACGCGGCGTTTGCGGCGGCCGCCAGAGCTCAGATTGCGTGGGCTGTCTCAACGCCGGCGGCGCGTGCGCAGGTGTTTCGCCGCGCGGCAGGCGTGATGGAAGCGCGCCGCGACGAAATCGTCGAGTGGCTGATCAAGGAATCCGGCAGCACGCGACTGAAAGCCAATTTGGAATGGGAAGTAACTCACACCGTCATGCTGTGGGCGACCTCCGTGCCGTACGCGGTCGAAGGACGCTCCGTTTCGTCCGACGTTCCGGGCAAGGAGAATCTGATCATGCGCAAACCGGTCGGCGTAGTGGGGGCGATCAGCCCGTGGAACTGGCCGCTCCATCTGAGCAATCGCACGGTCGCGCCCGCACTCGCGGTAGGCAACGCCGTCGTGATCAAGCCGTCGAGCGAGACGCCGGTCACGGGCGGATTGTTGTTGGCGAAAATTTTCGAGGAGGCCGGCCTGCCGCCGGGTCTCCTCAGCGTCGTCGTCGGCGCGGGCGACGAAATCGGTGACACCTTTGTCAGTCATCCCCTTCCGCGGGTGATTTCGTTCACCGGCTCGACGCCGGTCGGCCGCAGGATCGCGGAACTCGCGGCGAAGGCTCCGATCATCAAGCGCGTCGACCTGGAGCTCGGCGGCAATGCGCCGTTCGTTGTGCTCGCGGACGCCGATCTCGATCACGCCGTCGAAGCGGCGGCGTTTGGCAAGTTTCTGCACCAAGGCCAGATCTGCATCGCGATCAACCGCATCATTGTCGAGGAGTCCGTTTATCCGACGTTCGTCGATCGCTTCGCGCGGCGGGTGGCGAGATTGAAAGTCGGCGATCCCAGCGATGGCGACACCGTGATCGGTCCGATCATCAGCAAGGCGCAACTCGATAAGCTGATGGCGCGCATTCGCCGTGCCCGCGACGACGGCTGCAAACAAGTGCTCGGAGGCGAGCCGGACGGCTTGGTGTTGCCGCCGCATATCTTCGCGAACGTCACGAACCAAATGCAGCTTGCAGCAGAAGAAATATTCGGCCCGGTGGCGCCGATCATCCGCGTCGGCAACACCGAAGAGGCGCTGGCGGTGGCCAATCAGACAAGTTTCGGACTGAGCGGCGCCGTATTTACGCGCAACATCCACCGCGGCATGCATTTTGCGCGGCAGATGCAGGTCGGCATGGCTCACGTCAACGATCAACCCGTCATCGATCTGCCAACTTGTCCGTTCGGCGGCGAGAAGAATTCCGGAATCGGCCGATTCAACGGCGATTGGGTGATCGAGGCGTTCACGGCGGACCAGTGGCTGACTGTGCAGCATACGCCGCGCGCCTTTCCCTGGAGCGCTTCTGCCGTGCAGGGGCCGTGGTCCTGAAAGGCGCATCGATGGACGACTTATCCAACACGGTTGTCGCTGGTCTGCAGACGGGCGGCAACGGCATGCTCGAGTCCCGCCGCGAGCAGATGTTTCCCAAGTTCGCGCCGAACGAGATCGACCGCATGCGCCGGTTCGGTGAGATCAGACACTATGCGATCGACGAGTATCTGTTCCTGACGGGTGAAATTCCGCCGGGAATGTTCGTGATCATCAGCGGCCGGGTATCCATCGAGGCCCGCGATCGACCCGGCCGAACAGAGAGAATCGTAGAACTGGGTGCAGGCGATTTTATCGCCGAAGTTGCGCAGCTCTCCGGCGGACTCGCGCTCGTCGATGCACGCGCGATCGAACCCGTCGAATCGCTGATCATTCTGCCATCCAGACTTCGCGCCCTGCTGATCGCCGACGTTGAACTCGGCGAGCGCATCATGCGCGCACTGGTCTTGCGACGGGTATTCCTTATCGAGACCGGTTCTGGGGGCCCTTGTCTGATCGGGCATGACGCCCACCCCGGAATGGTGCGTCTGCTGGAATTTCTGGCGCGCAACGCCTATCCACATCAGGTGATGGATCCCACCAAGGACCCGGATGCGCAGGCGTTCTTGAACAACTATCCCTGCAAGCCGGAAGAACTGCCATTGGTGATTTGTCCGAACGGGGCAATTCTCAAGAATCCCAGTGAGGTCGAGTTAGGGCGGGCGCTGGGCATGGTGCCGCCGAAACTGGAAGAGCGCTGCTACGACTTAGCAATCGTCGGCGCCGGCCCCGGAGGGCTTGCGGCTGCCGTGTATGCGGCGTCCGAAGGCTTGTCGGTCGGCGTGTTCGACGCACGGGCGTTCGGGGGACAGGCCGGTGCCAGCAGCTGTATCGAGAATTATCTGGGCTTCCCGACGGGAATTTCAGGCCAGGCTCTGGCGGGGCGCGCCTATGTGCAGGCGCAGAAGTTCGGTGTCGAGATGATCATTCCCGAGACGGTCACCAACCTTCGCTGTGAGCAATATCCATTCGCGATCGGGCTCGTCGACGGTCGGAGCGTTGCCGCGCTGAGCGTCGTGATCGCCAGTGGCGCCCGCTATCGCAGGCCGAACATACCGAATCTGGAGCATTTCGAGGGGCGGGGCGTGTGGTATTGGGCCTCCCCGATCGAGGCCCGTCTGTGTCGAAACGAGGAAGTCGTGCTGGTCGGCGGAGGCAACTCCGCAGGGCAAGCCGCCGTGTTTCTCAGCCATTATGCCAAGAAAGTCTGGATGCTGGTGCGAGGCCCCAGCCTCTCGCAGAGCATGTCGCAATATCTGATCGATAGGATCGCAGCGACGGCAAATATCGAGTTGCTGACTTGCACGGAGATCGTGGAGTTGTCGGGTGACGAGCAGGGCCAACTCGCTCGGGTGCGCTGGCGCGACCGGACCGGCGGCGACGTCGAGAAGGCAATCCGCAATGTTTTCTTGTTCATCGGTGCGGAGCCCGCGACGGCGTGGCTGAGCGATTGCAACGTCAGCCGTGACAGCAAGGGGTTTGTCCAGACCGGCACGGACATCCCTGCTGGTGGCCGTTCAGCCGTCGACGGCGCAAGCCCGCCCGCATCGCTCGAGTCGAGCGTGGCGGGCGTGTTCGCCGTGGGTGATGTGCGGTTCGGGTCCGTCAAGCGCGTCGGCGCGGCGATCGGCGAGGGAGCCACCGTCGTACCGCAGATTCACGCGTTTCTCGAGGCGGCTCGGACCAGCCGATCTGAACAATCGGCGCAGGCCTCCGCCGCATGATCGACTGCGACGGCGGCCTTCGCCGCTTGGACGATGACCACGCGGTTCGACACGAAAGAACTACGCGTGAATGACATCTGTCAACGCGGCCGCGACGAGGCATGGCAGAGTCGCCTGATGATCGCGCAACTTCCCCATGACAAGATGCCGCCGGCCCGCCCACAGGGCGTGCCACAGCTCCAGCGACTCTTTCGCGAGGCGGCTAGTCTCAACTTGGACAAGGCCGACCTAAAGCGCTACGAGGAATTCATCGATCACACGGTATATCGACTGCTCATTCGCGCCGAAGCTGCCGCCAAAGCCGGCGGCGACGTCCTGATCGAGCCCCGGCATCTGCCGATCACCGCCGGCCTCCAGGAGTGCATCGAACAATTCAGGAAGCTCAATGAAACGATAGAGCTGGTGCCGATTCTCGACCGTCTCGCTCATCGGCCGCCGCTGCAGTTCAGCTACAGCGACGACATCGAAGCCATGCTGCCGGAGGTTGTCGGGGGACTTGGCGTCGCGGTCGCGCGAACCATGAAGCTCGTCGAGCCGGATCTGAAGAATCCGCAGACCAGACATTGGGAGCTCGCCTTGCGAGTGTTCGAACTGCTGCTTTAATCGTCGCTTGCTATCGGATGCAGCTCGCGCGTCGTTATCGGCCTCGTAGTCCGGCTGGCGCCTCGAACCGGTTCGAACCCGATGATTCGTTCCGTCGCCGGACGGATCGCACGCAGCTGGCATCGCACTGACTGTGGAGAGCTTCAGCCATGAGCAACGAGATCCGCCGCATCGTTTGCCCTCACTGCACGGCGACCAACCGCGTTCCGGACCGGAGGGATGCGCGGCAGGCAAAATGCGGACGCTGTCGACAGCAACTCTTTACAGGACATCCCGTATCGGTTTCCGCACGTGACTTCGCCACTCACATCCAGCGCAGCGACATTCCGGTCGTCGTCGATTTCTGGGCGGCATGGTGTGGGCCCTGCAAAGCGATGGCACCGGTTCTCGAGCGCGCCGCCGGCGAACTCGAACCCGAGCTTCGCTTTCTGAAGGTCGACACCGAGGCGGAAGCCGAACTGTCGGCCCGCTACAACATTCGCAGCATCCCGACGCTGATGCTGTTCCACAAAGGCAACATCGTCGCTCAACGCGCCGGCGCGGTCGGTCTCGAAGCTTTGCGCGAGTGGCTGCGCCAATATGCGCCCGCAGCTGCGCCCGCGGCCTCATGATTTGCCGAACCGTCTTCCTGTGGCGGCCGCAATTCGCTGTCGAGGAGATTCCAGATATCCTGTCGCTGCATCGGATCACTGCAATTGACGCCCATGTGCTGGGCCTCGGCGGCTCGCCTGCTGGCCAAACACATCATCTTCGCGCAGTCCGGACAAAGATATGACTTGAAGCTTCTGCCCATCGATGGTGCTCGCGTCCTGTAGTGTGAAGGATGATCGGTGAGTGATGCGCCTGGCTCCGCCCACCGCATCATCGCCAACGCTGATCGACACAAGCCTTTGCCTTGTCGCCGCGATCCTGTTGCAGCGAAGGATAGTCCGTGTACCCCTTTTCGCCGCCGCCATAATACGTCGTGGGGTCGTCCACGTTCAGGGATGCATCGACCCGCAGCCGTTCGGGCAAATCGGGATTGGCGATGAATTTGCGGCCGAAGGCGATCAAGTCGGCCAGGTCGTCGCGCAGCCATTGCGCGGCGCTTTCGGCATCGAAGCCGCCGGCGACGATCAGGGTCCCCTGATATTTGCTACGGATCAGTCGGGCCATCCTGAGAACGTGCGGCTCGGGGGGGCGGCCATGCTGCATCTGCTCCACCGCCGGGTTGACGACGTGCAGATAGGCCAGACCGTAGCCGGAGAGCTGCTCGGCGAGATAGCCGAACGTCGCTTCGGGAGCCTCGTCGCTGATATCGTTCATTATGCCGAGCGGCGAAAGCCGGACGCCGATCCTGTCGGCCCCGAAGATGGGGATCAGGGCTTCGGTGATCTCGAGTAGAAGCCGCCCCCGATTCTGAACCGTGCCGCCGTAAGCATCGCCGCGATGGTTGGTGCTGCTTTCGATGAACTGGTCGATCAGGTAGCCATTGGCCGCATGGATCTCGATGCCGTCGAATTCGGCGGCCTGCGCATGTCTCGCCGCGCGCTCGTATTGCCTGATGAGGTATGGCATCTCCTCGAGAGTCAGCGCGCGTGGACGCACGAACGGAACCAGCTCTCCCTCGCCGAGGTCATTTTCGATGAAGGCCTTGCCGGCGGGCGTGATCGCCGAGGGCGCGACGGGCAGCATGTTGTCCGGCTGCAGCGCCGGATGGGAAATCCGGCCGACGTGCCAAAGCTGGTTGAAGATCAGTCCGTCAGCCTTGTGCACGGCCGCTGTCACTTGCCGCCAAGCTTCGACCTGCTCGCGGCTGTGGATGCCCGGGGTCCAGGCATAACCTTGCCCCTGCATCGAGACCTGGGTGGCCTCGCTGATGATCAGCGCGGCAGAAGCACGCTGCGCGTAGTAACAGGCCGCGAGCTGCGATGGCACGTTGCCCGGCTGTCGGGCTCTGGAGCGGGTCAATGGCGCCATCACCACGCGATGGGGCAGGATGAACGGCCCCAGCCGATATGCTTGGAACAGTGGGTTAGCGTTCCCGTTCAGAGCGCCGTTCAGCGATCGGCTGCGCGTGGAAGCGGTGACCATGTTGCCTCTTGTCGACGGAGTTGACGGGGTCGAGCTGCCGCTGAGCGGACATCCGGAGACCGGTCGGCCTTTCCTCGATCATGCAACGAAGGAGAGCCGCGCCGCCCTGACAATCATCAAGACTGCGAGATACTTAAGAGTGGAGCAGCGGAACTCGCTGCAACGAGCGGCTGAAACGCTTCGATCGATTGATCAAAGCGATGACGCCTTCTCACCTGCCGAGACGTCGTCCTGAATCTGCGCGCAGCGCGGCACGGCGGGCACCCCGTGATGACGGTGTTGATTTTATCAGATGCAGACCAGCTCTAAAGGCTTGTACCATCGCCGAACGCCGGCTTGGGAGACCGTCTTGCGGCTGACGGATCGGCGGCCTTCGAAAGCATCAGCGACGCCCGGAACGGGCCAGCTCAACGTCGCCGATCGATCCGCCAACGATCAATGCGAGCGCGTCACATCCGTAGTCCGCATGGCCTGGATGTCGCGGAGCAGGCAACGCAGCCCATAGAGCTGATCCAGCAGATACAACACGAGCGCGATCCCCTCGTCGTTGACGCCGAGGTCACCTTTGAGGTCTTGGATGAGACGCGCACGGGCGAGGTCCTGCTCGGAGAACTGATGCCCTGGCCGATCCGCGATCAGCCATTCGGCCTTCACCCAGGCTTCGATCGTGGACGCATTGAGGTGAGATCGATCGACGAATTCTTGCATTTGCATGGTCACACTCGCATCGACTGTCGCGGGCTATCGGACGGCTGCCAGCTACTCATGAACCGTTCGAGGTCCGGGTCGGGCTTCTTCGGCAGAACCAGCTTGAGCGTGACGTACTGGTCGCCTCTGCCGCCGTCGGCGCGCGGCACGCCGCGTCCCTTGATCCGCAGCATGCGGCCCGAGCTCGACCATTTCGGCACGGAGACGGTGACGGCGCCGCTCACGGTCGGGACCTTGAGTTTCGCACCCAGCACGCCTTCCTTCAGGGTGATCGGCAGCTCCAGGTGGATGTCGTCGCCTTTGCGGACGAAGTAAGGGTGCGGCAGGACGCTGATTTCGATCAAAGCGTCGCCTGCAGGACCGTCTCCGGCTCCCCGCCGACCCTTTTCCTTCAGGCGCAGAATTTGGCCGTCGCGGGTGCCGGCAGGAATGTTCACCTCGAGCGTCGTTCCGTCCGGCAGGACAATGGATTGCTTGCCGCCGTTGACGGCATCGAGAAAGCTGAGCTCGAGATGATAGCGGACGTCAGCGCCGCGCCCGCGCCGGGTGGAACGGCCGGCGCGACCAAAGATTTCGGAGAGAAGGTCCTCGCTGCCGGAGAGGTCGCTGAAGTCAGCAAAGCCGGAGCCATTGGTGTAGCCGGACCAGCCATCCCGATCGGCAAAATCACGGTAGTAACGCCGGGGCTGCTGCTCGGTGCCTGATGCATCGATCTCGCCGCGGTCGAAGCGTGCGCGCTGTTCCGGGTCGCTCAGAAGCGTGTTGGCGGCGGACAGCTCTTTGAATTTGTCCTCTGCCGCCCTGTTGCCTGGATTGAGATCAGGATGCAGTTTCTTCGCGAGCCGACGGTAGGCCTTCTGGATGTCCGCCTGTGTCGCGTCTCGCTTGACGCCGAGCGTTGCATACGGGTCTGTAGCCAACACCAGCTCCTGATTCCGCGTCGGCCCGAACCGATCGGGCCATGGGTCATTGTTGCGGAGGTGACGACGATTGTGGTTTCGGCGTTTTGGCGACAACAACTCTGGCCGGCCGCAACAGTCGGTCGTGAAGCGTGTAGCCAGTCTCCAGGACGTCCACGACGTTGCCGGGAGGCTGATCGGGCCGATCCGCTTCCATCACGGCTTCATGCTTCATCGGATCGAATGGCTGGTTCAGAGCATCGATGACGTCAACGCCGAAGCGTTTCAGGATCTGCGTCAGGACGCGGTCGGTGGCAACGACCCCGGCGCGCAGGCTGTCGTCCCGGGCGCCAGTGTCCGGCGCGGCGGCCTCGATGGCGCGTCGCAGATTATCCGCCACCTGCAATAGTTCGCGGGCGAAGTCGGCGATCGCATATTGCCGGGCGTCCTGCACCCGGCGCTCGGCGATGCGCCTCGTATTCTCGGCGTCCGCGAGTGCACGCAACAGGCGATCGCGCTCGGCGCTGGTCTCCTGGGCCTGATTGTTTTCGTCGCGCTCACCCGCGGGCAGCTCGCCGAGGCCATCGTCGATGATGTTGGTCGCCATGTAGGGCTCCACTCGTCGTGCTCCACTCGTGGTGCTCGCCTCGGATCGGGAGGCTTCAAGAAGCCCTGCGGTTGCCGGGATCGACTTCCTCGAACTCCGCGTCGACGACGTCGTCGTTGCTATCAGACGATCCCGCCTGTTCGCTGCCGGTCGCGCCGCCTTGCGACGCCGCGCGGTTCAGGGCTTCGCCGATCTTCGACGCCGCCTGTTGCAGCCGCTGGGTCGCCTGCTGAATCGCTGTCACGTCCTCGGCGCTCAGCCGTTGCTTGGCATCGGCGATCGCCTGTTCGACCTCGCTCTTGACGTCGGCAGGGAGCTTTCCGTCGGCATCCGTCAGGGCTTTTTCGGAGCTGTAGATCGCTGCGTCGGCCTGGTTGCGGGTTTCGATCAGCTCCTTGCGCCGCTTGTCCTCGTCGGCATGGGCCTCGGCCTCCCGGACCATCCGCTGGATGTCCGCTTCGGTCAGACCGCCGGAGGCCTGGATGCGGATGCTTTGCTCCTTGCCGCTTGCCTTGTCCCTGGCCGAGACGTTGACGATGCCATTGGCGTCGATATCGAAGGTCACCTCAATCTGCGGCAGGCCCCGCGGCGCTGGTGGAATGCCGACCAGGTCGAACTGACCGAGCAGCTTGTTGTCCGCCGCCAGCTCGCGTTCGCCCTGAAAGACGCGGATCGTGACCGCGGTCTGATTGTCTTCCGCGGTCGAGAATGTCTGGCTCTTCTTGGTGGGGATGGTGGTGTTGCGCTCGATCAGTTTCGTCATGACGCCGCCGAGCGTCTCGATGCCGAGCGACAACGGCGTCACGTCGAGCAGCAGTACGTCCTGGACGTCGCCCTGCAGAACGCCGGCCTGGATCGCGGCGCCGACCGCGACCACTTCGTCGGGATTGACGCCCTTGTGGGGGGCGCGTCCGAACAGCTGCTGGACGGTCTCCTGAACCTTCGGCATGCGGGTCTGGCCGCCGACAAGTACGACTTCGTTGATATCCGATGGCTGCAGGCCGGCGTCCTTCAACGCCGCCTTGCAGGGATCGATGGTGCGCTGGATCAGATCGTCGACCAGCGCTTCGAGCTTGGCGCGCGACAATTTGACGTTGAGATGTTTGGGACCGGCCTGATCTGCCGTGATGAACGGAAGATTGACATCGGTCTGAGTAGCGCTTGAGAGTTCGATCTTGGCCTTCTCAGCGGCATCCTTAAGCCGTTGCAGGGCAAGGCGATCCTTGCGGAGGTCGATGCCGTTGTCCTTGCGAAACTCGTCCGCCAGATAGTCGATGATCCGCTTGTCGAAATCCTCGCCGCCGAGAAAGGTGTCGCCGTTGGTCGACTTGACTTCGAATACGCCGTCGCCGACCTCCAGGATCGAAACGTCGAACGTCCCGCCACCGAGATCATAGACCACGATCTTGCCGCTGCCTTTCTTGTCGAGGCCATAGGCGAGGGCGGCCGCAGTCGGCTCATTGATGATGCGCAGCACTTCCAGCCCAGCGATCCGGCCGGCGTCCTTGGTCGCCTGACGCTGCGCGTCATTGAAGTAGGCGGGCACGGTGATCACAGCCTGCGTCACCGGGCCGCCGAGCGTGGCCTCTGCGGTTTCCTTCATCTTGGTGAGGATGAAGGCGCTGATCTGACTGGGGCTGTACTTTTTGCCACGGATATCGACCCAGGCGTCGCCGTTGTCGCCCGGCACGATGTGATAGGGCACCATGGTCTTGTCTTTGGCCGTGATAGGATCGTCGTAACGACGGCCGATCAGTCGCTTGATGGCATAAACCGTGTTCTCGGGGTTGGTGATACTCTGCCGCTTGGCCGGCTGCCCGACCAGCACTTCGCCGTCGTCCGTGAAGGCAACCATCGACGGCGTGGTGCGCCCGCCTTCGGCATTCTCAATCACCCTGGCCTTGCTGCCTTCCATCACAGCCACGCAAGAGTTGGTGGTTCCGAGATCGATGCCGATTGCTTTTGCCATGATCGGGTTCCTTCGTGTTTGAATCCTTGGAGGTTGCAGCCGTGCTTAGCTTTCTCATCAAGAGCTTTGGTCATCACTCGCTGTTCGATGAGAAGGCGAGGCGCACCGAGCCGCGCCGTGCGGATACAGAGGGCTCGGGCGTCTCGCCGTGCCGACGATCAAGCGGCTTCCTTGACCTCGATCTTCTTCGGTTCGGGCTTCGCTGGCTTCGGAATCGTGATCTTCAGCACGCCGTTGGTCATGGTCGCCTGGACGGAGGAGGGGTCGATGCCGGGCGATAACTGCAGAACACGAACAAACACGCCGTAGCTGCGTTCGCTGTGCTGGACGTTCTTGTCGGTGTTGCCGCCCTCCGAGCCCTGCTCCATCCTCTTTTCGCCACGAATAGTCAGCGTGTCATCCTCGAGCGAAATCTCGACGTCCTTGCGCTCGAGACCCGGCATTTCAGCGGTGACCTCGATTGCTTTGTCTGTCTCCACGATATCGATCTTCGGAACGAGTTGCTGTCCTTGGGCGCCCAATCCCTGCGAGAACTCGCTGAAAAGGCGGTCGATCTCGCGGTGCAGGCCGAACAGGCCGAAGCCGGGCGGCATTGGCACTCCCGCATCACGCAACGGGACGAGTGATCGTAACCTCATTGGAATCTCCTTCTACGGTTGGCGATGTAGTTCCGGGTTCTAGGGGCTGACGACGATGCGATCGTCGACCTTGCTCACGCCGGGCGCCGACCAGGCGACGCGCTCGGCCTCCTCCCTCTCGATCCAGGAACGCACCGTTCCTTTGAGGACGACTTCGCTGCCGTTGGCCTCGACCTGAATCCGGTTGGCGTCGACTTCCGCGTTCCGCTTGAACGCGTCGAGAATCTTCTGCTTGAGTTCGGAGGGCTGGACTTTCGGCTTGACCGTGATGAGGTTGACGACGCCCTTCACGCCCTTGACCTTGCGAACCGCCTTTTCGCCTGAGGTCTTTTGATATTGCCATTCGGCGGAGCCTTCGAGCGTGATCCAGCCGTCTCGAACGGTCACCTTGATCTTGTCGTGAGAGATCGGAAGCTCGGATTTGAGCGCCGCGACCGCGTCGCGCGCGATATCGGGATCCGGTCGCTGATCGATCGATGGCAGACGAACCTCGATGTCATTGGCTACGGCACGGACACCCGCTACGCGCTTCGCGGCAGACTCTGCCTCGAGACGATCGGCGTAGCTGTGGGTGAAGCCTGCGAGCGTGACAACGCCATCCTTCACCGAGATGGCAATGTCGCTGTCATCGACGTGCGGGTCCCATTTCAGCTCGTCACGGACGTCGCGTTCGATCTCACTGTCTGACTTCATGATTGGCTCCTGGCGTTTGCGAGTGCATTCTCGGCGCCGGCCCGTCATCGCCGGTAGAGGCAGCGTATGCGTGGTAAGCGTGCGAGCCATGACGATCGTCAACTTCCAGCTCGTGTTTCTCGCTGGAGCTGGTGAAGCCGCGCTGATTGAAGATCGGCAACGATGATCTTCAAAGCGGGTGAGCACGTCGGGGACGAATGACGTGCGCGCAGCTATGCCGCAGCTTTGTTACGGTCGCCCGAGACGCTCGTCACTCAGCCAGGGGTCCGGGCGAAGTGCGTGCAGCGGCAGATCTTCCGGTCGCTTGACCAGGTCGATTTCATGAACGTGCACGGCACCTCCGCCATGCCGCACCAGAATCTCCTGGGCCAGAGCCGCCTTCTCAGCTTTGCGAACCCGAACCCAGATCAGGAGGCCGAGCCACTCCGCCATCGGCTCCACGCCACTGACCTTCTCGCGGCGCAGGAGACGGTGGATGGGCCATATCATCAAGGCGCCGGTGACGGTCCCGATCAGGATCGACCACACGGCGACCACGAGAGCGTCATACCCTTTGAGCACCAGGAACGCGGTGACCCCGACTGCCGCCATGCAACCGAGCACGCCGCTGGCAACGGCTTCGGCGCCGAGCAAATCGTCGTCGCCAAAGAAGGGCTGCCTCGGCGTGGTCGGTCGGTCGGCGAGATCAGCGGGAGGAATCACCACGTAGTCCAGCGGACGCTGAAATTCGTCGGGAGATGCGCTGACATCGATGTCGGAGCGATCGACCCCCGACAGGAGAAGATCCTGGACCGCGTCGTCGAGCGTGCGTCGCGAGTGAAAGACGCCGGTCACTTCGCGGGTCCGGTCGCGGTCCAGGATCGTGTCGGTTGATGTTGCCGTCGTCATGTGATGAGACCGTCGGTCTGATCAGTAGTGGAATTCCGCCAGCTTCTTCAGTTCATCCTTGGATGCGCCGGGCAGGGTGATCTTGCTGCCGGTTTCGTCAATGACGAAGCTGTTGAACGGCACTGCGACGAGACGAGCGCCGACGCCGAGAAAGCCGCCGACCTGCAGGATCGCATAGTCGAGTTGTTTCTTGTCCTTTCCGGCGATCACGTCGTCGAGGCTTCCGATCTTCTCGTTCTTGTCGTTCACGACGGTGCCGCCGATCAGCTTGCTCATGCGATAGCCCTGAGCGACGACGCTGACGTCGACCTTGACGAGGGCGACGCCCGCCTGTGGCAGTGCGGGATTGCTGCTCAGCACAGCCAACACTCCGACAAGCGCCGCCAGGCTGCAGTTTCGCAGCCGCCGCACCACGCTGCGGTGGCTCGGCGGAGGTGCGTTGATGATGAGATTCGAAAGGCGAGCGGATGGGGTTGTTTTCATATTTCTCTCCTCGGGGGCGATCCGTGATCTAGCAGGTACCTCTCTTCGCCCCTGGAGTGCGCTGACCATTGTCAATTTGCAGGCCGCTTAATCGACGGCGTCGGTGCATGCGCCGATTGTCAAACCCGCGGGCTGCACATTCGCTGCAACTGCACCCGCATAGTGTGCCCGAGAAATACGACATCGCGAGCGACCATCGTGGCTCAAGCGGGGGGGGGGGAGAAGAGCGGAATGGCATGGCTTCGGCCGCGCATCCCGCCGAGATTGTCGCCGCGCAACCTGTCATGACACTGTCCGGCTGTGGAACGCGTTGTAGTGCGTCGCCGGATGGCGAAGCTCGCCGCGGATCGCTTCACACGGTCGAGGAGTGTGGCCGAAGTTCCTTTACGTATTTTTACGTTACGAGAATTTCCCAAGTTTACCCGCACGCGTGGCTGATAGTTGATGACCGGAAGGCGGAGCGTAACTGCCGCCGAGGGCGCCAGGAAGGGAAGGACAGGGAAATGAAGCCGATCATTCACCCCGCGGACTATTATCGGAAGCTTCTCGCCGCTCAGCCGCATGCGCTGAAGTCGCTCGATGCTTCGGTCGCGATCGTCAAATTGAGCCGTGATCAGCAAGTTCCCGAGGAAGCAGGCGCCGTGGGGCGTTGGTACTACGTCATTGCCGGCGCCGTGCGTTATTCGACAATCCGTCCCGACGGCCGCCGACAGCTCCTTGACCTGATGCTGATAGGGGATTTCTTCCTTGTCGGAAGCAGCCAGCGAGAAGACACCATCGAGGCCGTCACGGAAGAGACCGTGCTCGCGAGCTATTCCGGAACTCGGCTCGAAAATCTGGGCGAGCGGGATCATCGGTTTGCCAGAGAGCTGCGAGAGATCACGTTTCAATCACTCGAACGCTCCCGCCAGCAGCTCGTCGTGCTCGGCGGCGTCACGGCGGCGGACAAGGTGAGCGCATTCCTGCTGCATCTCGAGGAGCGCTATGGCGATCAGCGGGGAGACATAAGGCTTCCGATCACCCGATATGATCTGGCGGAGTACCTAGCGGTGTCGGTGGAGACGGTGTGTCGTGCGTTTTCGGATCTGCAGCACCGCGGGGTCATTGCCCTGATCGGGATACGAACAGTCCGCATCGTGGATCGCAATGCACTGCAGCACCAAATCGGCAGAAAGTATCCGAACGCCGGCCTCGCCGCCGTCTCGGCCGAGTTGCGCCCAAATTGATGCGTCGCGCCTTGTTGGGGCGCCAGAGTCCTTCACGACCGGCGCCTCGAGATCATTCAGCAGAATGGCTCACACCGCTGCAGCGAGGGAGCCAGTCTGCTCGCGCTGGCGGGCGCGCAGTTTGAAGGACAGAATGACCAACGCGGCCCCGAAGGCCATCGCATAAGCTCCCATCCACCAGGTCAGCACCACGGCCCCGATCAGCGGCATAGCCACGAGCAGCGCGCCATAGACGATCGACAGCAGCCCGCCCGAAACCATCCACCAGCGGCCATGGTCAAGCTTGAGGCGGAAGCCAGCAATCGTCAGCAGCGCACCCGAGACGATCGCCCAAGCGGCGACCAGCAGGAGAAAGGCAATCACCGTAAGGCCAGGCCAGATGAAGGCGGCGACGCCTACGGCGATATTGAGAAGGCCTTCAAACATCAGCAATCCCCATTGCCCCGACCGTCGCATCGCGCGAACGGCGGAAATGATCGCTGCAATGCCGTCGACCAGCATGTAGGCCGAGAACAACAGCACCAGCGAGAGCATCGTGGGACCCGGCAAGAGAAACGCGAGCAATCCGAAGATAATTCCGAATGCGCCTCGCAGCAAAAACAGCCACCAATTGGTGGCAAGCCTTGCGGAGGCAGTGTCGATCTGAATGTCGGCAGTCCTGTTTTCCGTCGTACTGGTCATGTCTGGCTCCGCAAATGGCTGTCGCCTCGTGTGTAACCATAGTGATGAGTTTCCACGACGACGTGCCTTGACAGCTGTCAGGCTGTGCTGGCTGCGGGACCATCCGGATCTCGCGGCTTACGTAGTATTGCTGAATCGCAGTATCGCGGCGTCACGGGCAGTCTTCTGCGCCGGTGCAGCAGGATTTGTGCCGAGACCAAGGAGACGATGCAATGCAAGCTAAGCCTCCCATGAATGGGGTCGAACCCGAGAAGTCCGAGGATGACATCCAACGAGAGCTGTTGGGCCCCCGTGGTGTTCCTGGAGCGCCCGACCCCGCCAAGATGACGCCGCAGCGCGCCAAGAAGACGCCGCTCTATTATCTGGATCCGGGTCACCCCTCGTAGAGGAGGAGCTGCTGCAATCAGGCACGTAAACTGTCAGCACGCGTTTGCCGCGATCGGGGAGGAGGGGCGGAGAGCTGTCGGCACGACAGCTTCTGTCGAGCATGATTTCGCTTATCAATGCGCAATGACCAGCGGGATCGGCGAGCGACGAAGCAGGCGGCGCGTCGTACTGCCGGGCAACAGGTCATGAAGGGCGGAATGCCCGTAGCTGCCCATCACCAGCAGAGTGGCGTCCAACGTGCCGCATTCTTCGATCAGCACGCCGGCGGTCTCGTCTTCTTCGCCAGATGCCCGGTGCTTGACGGCATTGATGCCGTGATGCCGGAGATGTTGCACCGCATCGTTTCCCATGAGGCGGTCTTCCTCCGTCGTCTTCTCACCTTCGACGACCAAAATGCCGACCTTCTCAGCCAGTTGCAGATACGGCATGGCCTCGGCCATGGCGCGCGCCGCCTCACGACTGCCGTTCCATGCGACGATGACATGCTTCAGGAAACTGAGCGGTCTGAGCTCGTTCGGCATCAGGAAAAGGTGGCGGCCCGCGCCGAACAGGAGCCGCTCGATCAAACGTTCCGAGGTGCCCGATAGGCTATCGGGACACAGTTCCACGAATGTGTCGGCAGCGCGCGCCGGCCGCATGGCCGTATCGGGAACGTCCTCCTCGCCGGCGACCTCAAAGCGACGAAGGTGCGTCTCCGGCTGCAGACGTTGCAGACGCGCCAACGCGGCTGCTTCGACGGCGCGGCCATCTTCGTTCGCGGCTTCGGCAGTAATGAGATCAGACTGCACATTGAAGTAGAGAGCGGTGATGTGAGATGAAAATGTCGTGGCTAGCTGATCAGCGGCCGCCAGACGAAGGTCGTCCTGCGCCGTTCCGTCGAGACGAACGAGGATGTCCTTGATCATTTCGGTCCTCTTTCAGTCATGCGGCCAGCGCGGTTGATCAAATTGGTCACTTTCATCCTGAATGACGTGACCAGTTGGAGAGCGATGACGAGGCGAGGAAGCTGACTAAAGCGAACCGGAACACGCAGCCTGCCATCCTCGCGCTTATCAAACCGGATCCGTCCGACAGGAAACTGTGCGCATGATCCTGCAGCGGCAGCATCGTGTCGAAAGAGAAAGGACCGCGCAGCTGTGTGCTGACGACGGTCCAAGTCTAGGGAGGACGCCCGAGAACGGGCCACAATGGTGCGACGCATCGCACCTGCATCATCGCAACAGCCGCGGTGTCGCGCATTGATAGGTCTCAATCCGGTCGCCCTAAAAATAAGGAGCGCGACGCCTCGAGCGCTCGACGTCTGCTGACAGCAGTCAGTGCGCAACACCATCCGTCGGCCATATCGTGCCCTTCGATCGTGGATGAGCCGTCGCCCGACATTCCGCGGCTGGCCGGCGAAACGTTGAGGGCGAAGGTGATCATGTCGAACAAGGATGAAGTCGAGGAGACGAAGAGCGAACCGGGGCTGGCATCACTTTATGAATGGTTTGAGCGAGCCGTCGTACTGTTGCTGACGTTGCTGATCGCGATCGTTGTGATCGCGGCGGTCTGGACGCTCAGCCTGAAGATTCTATTCGGTTTGGTACTCGCCGGCAGTCTGGATCCGTCAGATTACCGGGTATTCCAGTCTGTGTTCGGCATGATCCTCACCGTGATCATTGCTTTGGAATTCAAGAAATCGCTGCTGGTGGTGGCCGAACGCCGAGAGGCGGTGGTGCAGATCCGGTCCGTGATCGTGATTGCGCTGCTTGCCGTCTGCCGAAAGGTCATCATTCTGGATCTCACCGAAACGGACGCATTCCACACGCTGGCATTTGCGGCGGTGATCCTCGCGCTTGGGACGGTGTATTGGCTGGTACGCGACAGCGATCGCCGCCGTGACGAGACTGCTCAGATGAAGCGGCCGGTCTGATTCCACGAAAAGCAGAGCTGCTCTAGGCCGCTTCATCGACGGATTTGGGTGATCGGATCAGCAATCGTTCAGCGTCTTCGGCAGGCATCGGCTTCCCGAACAGGAATCCCTGAGCGAACTGGCAGCCAATCGCGGCGAGATATTCCTGCTGCGGCTGCGTTTCTACGCCCTCAGCAACAACGTCCAACCCCAAATTGTTTCCCAAGCCGACGATGGCGTTGACGATCGCCAGCGAGCACGCGCCGTCGTTGAGCCCCGCAATGAACGAGCGATCGATCTTTATCGTGTCGACGGGAAGATCGCGGAGGTGGGTCAACGAGGCATATCCGGTTCCGAAGTCATCGAAGGCGATGCTGATGCTTCCTTCTTTGAGGACAAGGCAGTTCGCGGTGATGTCATCGGTGTGGGACGACAGCAGGACATTTTCCGTGACCTCGACCGAAATCAGGCGAGGAGGCAGCCTGTACGCATCGAGTCGATCGAGAAAGTGTCGGGAGAAGCCTGGCGATCGCAATTGGCTTGCGCTCAAGTTGATCGCGATGTGGCCAAACTCGACACCGGCATCGCTCCAGGCACGCGCCTGCTGGAACGCGGCCTCGACGACGAAGTCACCCAACGACCTCGAAAGAGACGGGTCCTCCAGAGCCGCCGACAACGACCCGGGCGTGAGCACCGAGCCATCTTCGCCGACCAGGCGCAACAGCGCCTCGAAGCCGGAATGGGCTCGGTTGGCCAGCAACACTTTGGGCTGGAAAAACAGCCGAAACCGATCTTCGCTCAATCCCTTTTTGGCCGATGTGAGAACAGCCTTGCGCTCCATCGTTGCCGCCTGAAGTTCGTCGCGGAAGCGACGCCAGCAGTTTTTCCCATCGCGCTTGGCTTCATAGAGCGCCAGATCTGCTTCGTGGAACAGATCGTCCGGCACGAAGCAGCAGCTATCCTGACGGGTCGCGACGCCGATCGAGCATGATAAATGGAAGCTGTGACCGCGCCATGATATCGGCTCGCGAACGGACTTCAGAACACCTTCGATCAGGCGCTCGGGCGTGGCCTCGTCGGTCCCGGTCCAGATCAGGGAAAATTCGTCTCCGCCGGTTCGCGCAACCACCACCTCAGGTCCTGCAACGCAGCGCAAGCGTCGTCCAATGCGGCGCAGGCAGGCGTCGCCGGCCGCATGGCCGTGGGTATCATTGATCTCCTTGAAGCCGTCGAGGTCGAGCGCCAGCAGCGTGATGCGAGTTCGCGGAGATCTTCCGAGCTGGACCAGTGTTCGTCGTGCCGCGCGACGGTTGCCCAGCCCGGTGAGGTCGTCGGAATTGGCCAACTGCCTGACACGCTCCAGCAGCAGTTTCTCTTCCGTGATGTCCTGCTTCAGTCCATAGCGGCGCACCAGCCGGTCCCCGTCGAGCTCCACCTCAGAAACAAGCCGCATCCACTTCAAATTGCCTTTGGCCGTGTACATGCGCCCCTCGAAGCGGAACGGGCGCCGTGCGAGATCCGCTTCGCTGACCAGAGCGGCGAGGCGCGACCGTTCCGGCTCGGGATAGAGGCCGAATTGCTCCGCGACATTGCACTCCGTTCCCGCGGCCATCTCGTGCAGACTGAACATGCCGCGTGTCCACCTGAGCTCCCCGGTCGCGACGTCATATTCCCAGGCGCCGAGCTTCCCGATCTCGCAAGCGGACTCGAGCAGCCGATTATTCTTCCAGAGCAGCTGCTCCTGCTCCCTGATCGTCTTCTCATGCTGACTCGCCTGCATCGATCTGGCGTGGTTGCTGAGAAGGCCGACGGCGACGTCGCGCAGATGCTTGAGCCGGGTGAGCTCCAGCTCCGTCATGGTCCGCGGCTTCATGTCCATGAGGCAGAGGCTGCCGACTCGCGGTCCACCTGCGATCTGCAGAGGGACGCCCGCATAGAACAGGATGTTCGGCGCGCCTGTGACCAGGGCATTGTCCCGAAACCGTTCGTCCTCCGTGGCGTCGGGCACGATCAACGGTTCGGCCGAACAGATGGTATAAGCGCAGAAGGCCTGGTCGCGAGGTGTCTGTCTGCACGCGAGCCCCTCGACAGACTTGAACCACTGCCTGTGCTCGTCGACGAACGAGACCGCGGCGATCGGGACCTCGAGCAGATCGCAGGCCAGCCTGACTAGACTATCAAAGTCCAGAGTCGGTGCGGTATCGAGTATCTGCAAGGTGCGCAGAGCCGCCAACCGCGTCGTTTCGTCCGGTAGTACTGGAAAGCTCATGTCTACGCACCCGCTCTTGGACTGATCATCGAAGCGTCTCGGGCTTGAATTCGACATCCATCACGTTTCCCCGCACGACAGAGCGCTTACATCGCCGCCGCACCGGCCTCGGTCCGGAAGAGAACTGCAGGTCGAATTCCGTGAGCAGATTGACGTCCTTCGTGCGCAGTGTGGCACCGCCGTCCCAGATCGCGAGGACGAGACACTCGACGTTTGATGCCTCTCCATTGATAATGCAGAGGACGGGCCAAGGAGGATCCAGCCACACGGTCTTCTGTCTAGTTGTCTTGACAGTCGAAGCGGCTGGTGTCGTGCTCTCGTCAGCGGATCGAAGCACGATCGCGCGGCGAGTAGGAGTTTTCACCCCGGATGATGAATGAGTTCCGGTTGCAGTCGCGGCAACGCTGTCTTGCATAGCAGGTGCCCATCGTCCGCGCTCCTTGCGGGGCACGCGAACCTTGAGAGTTGAGTCAATACGTGCCAACTCCACGCCAAGTGCTGGCGCAGCGCCGGCCCGATTGAACGATCAATCCCACTGATAATCGACGCGCGAACCTTTGGATCGGCCTAAACGGCGCGATTCATGGGCCTAATTACAGTTAGGAAACACTAAACTTGCGATCCCTGTTCTCCACCGCGTTGGTCCATCCTCGCGATCGATTTGACTATTGGCACAGCGTCGCCTGCAAGCAGATCGTCGGTCACGACTCGGTGCCGGATGATCGGCTGACTTTCCAGGCCGATATCAGAGCAGCCAGCTTTGCAAACCTGGATTTAGTCGAGTTCAGCAACTCGCCGATGCGGGTGGCCCACACACTGGCCCACGTCGAGCGCACCAGGCCCGACACGATGTTTGTTTGTATACAGCTGTCGGGAAAGATGCGTGTCGTTCAGAATGCTCGCGAGGTTGACCTGTGTGCAGGCACATTGATGCTGATTGAGCCGCTGATGCCTTACAGTGCCGAATTCTCTGAGAATTCCCGGACGCTGCTCATCAAGGCGCCGCGGCGCGAGATGTGCGCAAGGGTTGGTCGAAACCGCGAACTAATCGGGCATCGCGTGACGGCGGAGCGGCTGGACGATGCGCTAACTTTGGACGGGGCTACAAAGTTGCCATCGCTCGCAGGGCAAACGAGCACTGTGACGGAAGAATTGATGGCCAACCATGTGCTCGACCTCGTGGGACTATCCGTCGCCAGAACCATCACAAACGTTGCAGGCCGCGTCTCAAATCCAAGAGCGCTGCTGCTGGGACAGATTCGTTCGATAGTGGATGCGAAGCTTGCTGATCCCGATCTCGACGGACAGACGGTCGCCGATATTGTCGGAATTAGCGTCCGATACGCCAATGAGCTGCTCGCCGATCAAGACTCGTCACTTCACCGTCTCATTCTATCCCGACGGCTCGCCCGTTGCCGCTCCGCCCTCGAGGACCCGAACCAGGCGCATCGGACAGTGAGTGAAATCGCTCGGGGATGGGGCTTCTCCGACATGACCTATTTCGGCCGTCGATTTAAGGCGGCCTATGGAGTTTCACCGGGGGAGTATCAGAAGGCGGCGGTCCGATTTAGACACGTTCCTCAGAGTTGACAACGGATGCGCATGGGAGAAACAGGATGGTCTCGCTCGTGCCGCTCGCAACCCGGGATTTGAGCAAACGTATTGTAGGCGTGTCAAAGGCGGCAATCGGAGGCAGCAATTGTCGAAGACGACCGCTTAGGGTCACTAGCTGACATGGAGTCGTGAGGTCGTGCCCCGCCAATTCAAGGGGCTACCGTTGCTGAGAACGCCTCGCTGCGGAGCGACAGACTGTTAAGGTATGAAAAGACGATCGACCTGCCACAAGGTAGCTTCGCTTGTTACGACGGTAACTTCTATAAAATGTGAGAAGAACCGCGGTTTGCTCTGCAAAGGCCTGCTTGATCAACGTTTCTTCGCCGCAGCCTTCCTCGACGGCTCGCGTCGCGAATCAGCGGTATGTCCTCAAGATGGTCAGCTCGCCCCGATCTGCCTTTTGCTTGGCACTTAGAAGGATCTCGCGCGCACTTTTCATGATGGCAGGCTCCAGAGATTCAATCTGCGCAGCCACAGTCGGATCAAGAATGCCTTTTCGGCCATAACGGCCGCGCACATCTCCGACATGTCCAAGGATTCGATCTCTTGTCCTCTGCGCAATCGAGTGGGAGTCGAGAATGTCAGCGAAAAAATGCCGGGTGGAATAGAGGCTCACGTCTGCCCTAAGACCTGTGAGGACCTTATTTTTTAAGTATTGCCATGACTTCGACAATGGCTGTGACCAGCGAACCGTGCCATCCCGCCTCACGTATTGTTCCCATTCAGGAAACACTCGCTTCTCTCCTTGGTCGGATAATTCCTGCATCCGGTCGAGCAGTCCAAGTTCGATCAGCAGAGGGTTGATCGGGATCACACGGCCAGCGGCGTTCGTTTTCAGGTTTCGGAGGTCTTGCAAAGCAACCCTGCCGTTTCGCGCCTCGAACGGGCGGAGGTCGAAATAAAAAAATGTCCCGTCTGTCCGGATCTGGGCGCATTCGAGCTGTCCGACTTCGCCAGGACGCATCCCGGTAAAGAGACAGACTAAATAACCCCAATAAATCGCGGATTGAACGAAGCAGACACCAGGCTTCCAGACGTTGGTTCGATTGAGGCAGCCAGTAAACAACGGGAGGCGCAAGATCCTTAAGATCTCCTCATCTTCGAAGGCATCGCGGGGCAGGCTCGCGAGATTTTCGGGATCAATGCACTCGAATTTAGGCCGGACCCCCGAGTAAAATCGTTCGGCAATTGCCCAGTCGATAAATTTGTAGAGTCCGTACCAATAACGTGACTTTAGAGTTTTTTCAGTAAGTCGGACCAGATCGTCCCAACCATGGTCCTGGGCATATTTGTAGCGCGCAAAAAGGGAGTGTGCATGGTTGCGGGGCACATTGGTCGGATGGGGAATATCGGATAATGGCTCGTCAAGGGCAGCCCATTGGGCCGGACCAATCTGCTCCAAGATAGGGTCTTTGAAAAAATCGATCGCGAACTGCACGATCGGCTTGGCCTCTGGGCGGCCTTTGAAGTTGCGTGCGCGTTTACGATCCGGTGGCGCGAGGAATTTTTCTAACAGATCAGCCATTCGGTGGGGACAGGAGGCACTAGGAATCGGCGGCTCGCCCTCTTGCTGCGTCACAACAGCCGTTGTTGCTGTGTCAATCGGAAGACAGCGGACTTCCTTTGCAGCCAATTCCTGCTGCACGAGATTTCGGATAAAGCCGACGTCCACTGAACCGAGTGCTGGAGATCCCACGACCGGAAGGACCGCCGGTGTGAACGCAGAGGGCAATCCGGCGGCGAGGTTCGCTTCCGCGTCTTTATTCTGGTTGACGAAATCTCCCCACCGATAAGCAAAACCTTCGAAGAGACGCGCGAATAGAAATCCGCGTTCATTGGCTCGAAGCATAAAATTTCGAATTTGATGCTCAAGGCCTAGGCGGACGGCGAGCGTTCGATCGTCCCGCGGCTCACCCTCCTCAACATGACGCTTGAGTTGTTGGTCGAACAACCGCCCGAGCGCCTCCAAATCCGGCGCAGCTACAGCCTGATTGGCCCAGTCCAGCATCATTGGCAGCCTTCGGCGCGCTTCCTGAAAATCTCCTGTCCTTAGGCTGACACGCAGAACAGCTTGCCCGAAGATCTGATTCGCCGATTTCCCCAGCCTTCGCTGGAGGTAATATCGTCCCGATGGACTCCGAGCTAGATAAGATGGCCGGGCCAAGTTGAGCTCCTCGAGGGCCAGAGGACGTGACATGCGGCTGACATGTCACATCCCGCTCTGCGCGCTCGAATTCGACCAAGTATCTGAAAAATATCAAGAAATTTATAGCCCGGCGGGCCTGAGAGAATGTGGTAGCGAGTCCCTCTCCCGCTACCACATTCTCCTGACATCGCTGGAACGCGCGCTTCGAGACGGACAAAACCGTCCTCGCGGATTTGGCCTGCTGATCGCGGACGATGAGCTCGTCGTGCAGACGCCCTCTCGACCGTGGTCCGCGACTTCGAAATCCAGATCAGCGCTCTCCAGATCAATTTGCCGTTCGGCGTCGGCCTTACCCGGCAAGGCTTTTGATGTAAGCCCTCCATCCGCCGAATGCCGAGATGTCGGTTGCGCCTTTCAGGCCTTCGGCTTCGACGATGAAGCCCTTCGGCGTGGTGCCATCAGACAAGCGCGTGGTGCCGATGCCGAGCGGGGCGGGGATGCCGGCGACGAAGCTGCCGAAGCCTTCGGCGGAGATCGCCCAGACCTCTGTGGCGATCGGGACGCCTTCGCCGGCCGCGACGCGCAGCAGGCCGGGCCGGAACGGCGGACCGCCTTGCAGGGCGAACAGCTTGTAGTCGGGCGCGGTCGGCACCGCGCGCAGGAAACGCGCGCCGCGGCTGGTGAGTTCGTGATTGAGCGGCATGCCGGAGAGATGTGCGCCGACCACGACCAGCTCGATCTCGTTTGCAGCCGCAGATGTCGAAGTGTCCGTTGGGGCAGGCACTTTGGTGCTGCTGGCGCCCAAGTGAACACCGCTTGCGGCGTGAAGGCGTTCGCCGAGCGCGGCGAGCAGATCGTCGCGGCCGGCCTGGGCGATCAGCGTCACGCCGGACGGAAAGCCGTCGTCGCGGAATCGGCCGGGTACGGCCAGCGCGCACAAATCGAGCAGATTGACGAAATTGGTGTAGGTGCCGAGCTCGCTGTTGGGGCCGATCGGATCGGCCTCCAAATCTGCGACCGTGCGCGGACGCGGATAGGTCGGCACCATCAGCACGTCGATGCTGCTCCAGATCGTATCCGCGGCGCGGCGCAGCTCTGCCAGCTGATACAGCCCGGCGAACGCATCGGCGGCACTGAACGCCGTCGCAGACCCGATGATCTTCCGCGTCACCGGATGCAGCAGGTCCGGGGTGGTCTCGATCACCTGACGGATCGCCTGATAGCGCTCTGCGACCCACGGCCCGCTGTAGAGCAGGCTGGCGACCTCGAACAACGGCGACATATCAACTGCACGAGCGGGTGCAGACACCACCGTCGCAAGGTCCGTCACCGCAAGATCGAACGCGCGTTCGGACTGCAGATCGCCGGCGAATTTGCGGCTGGCCGTGTCCGGCACACCGACGCGCAGACCGGGCGGCAAAGCCGCGGGCTTAATAGCTGCACTGAGATGCGGCCGCGACCAGGGATCGGCGCGGTCGAACGTCGCCATGACGCGATAGATCGCGTGGGCGTCGTCGACCGTGCCGGCGAACACCGAGATCGTATCCAGGGTCCGGCACGCCGGCACCATGCCGCGCGACGACACGCTGCCGAGTGATGGCTTTAACCCGACGATGTTGTTGAGCGCAGCCGGCACGCGGCCGGAGCCTGCGGTGTCGGTGCCGAGCGCGAACGTGACCAGGCCATGCGACACTGCGACCGCCGAGCCGCTGCTCGATCCGCCGGGCACGTAGCGCGGATCGACCGCATTGCGCGGCACCGGATAGGGCGTGCGGACGCCGACCAGCCCAGTCGCGAACTGATCGAGGTTGGTCTTACCGATCAAAATTGCGCCGGCATCGAGCAGACGCTGAACCGCAAACGCGGTTTCGCTCGGCGTATAGGCGAAGCCCGGGCAGGCGGCCGTGGTCGGAAGGCCCGCGACGTCGATGTTGTCCTTCACCGCAAACGGCACGCCCCATAGCGGCTTGGTATCGGGATCGAACGATCCGAGCGCGGCAGCGTCGGCAACAACATCATGCTCCGGCCGCAGCGTAATGAAGATGCCGGGATCGGCCACGGCTTCGATCCGGCGATACGTCGTAGCGATGATCTCGGCCGGAGAGGCGCCGGCCGCATAAGCGGCGTGCAGCGTTACGATCGTCGGGAAGGAGGCGAGTGCAGCCGACATCACACTTCCTCCAGCGCGCAGATCAGGTCGCCGGCGCGCAGCGTCTGCCCCGGCTTGGCGTTGAGCGCCCTGACGATGCCGCGCGCGGTCGCCGGAATCGCAATCTCCATCTTCATCGACTCGATCACTGCCAGCGTCTGTCCGATCTCGACGTGCTCGCCCGGCTCGACGGTCAGTTTCCAGACGTTGCCCGGCGCTTCGGTGAACTGGCCGACACAGCCGTCCGGAACATCGCCGCCGGAGCCGAGCGCGGCCGCGGTGTCGTCCTCCACCACCTCGTCGAGCTTGGCGTCGCGCCAGCGCTGACGCTCGGCTTCGAACGCGGATTGCTGGCGGGTCTTGAACGTCGCGATGCCTTCGGCTTCGCGCGTCAGAAACGCCTTGTAGTCGGCGTAGGAGAACGTCGTCTCTTCGATCTTGAGCGGATAGCCGCCGTGCGGAAATGCGGCGCGGGCGTCCAGCAGTTCTTCCGGCGTCACCGGGAAGAATCGGATCTGGTCGAAGAACCGCAGCAGCCAGGGATGGCCGGGCTTGAACACCTCGGTGCTGCGCCAGGTGTTCCAGACCTGGATGGTGCGGCCGAACAGCTGATAACCGCCGGGGCCTTCCATGCCGTAAATACACATATATGCACCGCCGATGCCGACGGCATTTTCGGGCGTCCAGGTGCGGGCCGGATTGTACTTGGTGGTGACCAGGCGATGCCGCGGGTCGACCGGCGTGGCGACCGGCGCGCCGAGATAGACGTCGCCAAGGCCGAGCACGAGGTAGTTGGCGTCGAACACGATGCGCTTGACGTCGTCCTCGCTGGCGAGGCCGTTGATGCGGCGGATGAACTCGATGTTGGACGGGCACCACGGCGCGTCCGGCCGCACCAGCTCCTGATACTTGCGCATCGCCAGCGCCGCCTGCGGATCGTTCCACGACAGCGGCAGGTGAATGATGCGGCTCGGCACCGCCATCGCTTCGACCGAGGGCAGTTCGCGCTCGATCCTCGCCAGCGCGTCGAGCAGCTTGCGGCGCGACATCACCGCGCTGTCGTAGTGGATCTGCAGTGAGCGGATTCCCGGGGTGAGATCGATCAGGCCAGGCAGCTTCGCTTTCTCCACCGCCTCGGCGAGCACGTGAACCCGCAGCCGCAGCGCGATGTCGAGCTCCATCGGGCCATATTCGACCAGCAGATTGTCATCGCCGGCGCGGCGATACACCACCGGGATCTCGCCATCGTCACGGCGGCCGACGATCGCCGAGCCGAGCTCGGCAGGCGTGCTGATGACAGTCGGCCCCGCGACCGGATCATCGGCGCGCGTCACCGGCACGAAGCGAAGCTTGTCGCCGGGCTTGAGCTGACCGACCTTCCACAATTCGTCGCGCGCCACCACGGCCGGGCAGACGAAGCCGCCGAGGCTCGGACCGTCGGGGCCGAGGATGATCGGCATGTCGCCGGTGAAGTCGATCGCGCCGACCGCGTAAGCATTGTCGTGGATGTTGGAGGGATGCAGGCCCGCTTCGCCGCCGTCGGCACGCGCCCATTGCGGCTTCGGTCCGATCAGCCGCACGCCGGTGCGGGCGCTGTTGAAGTGCACCTCGTAGTCCGAGGAGAACAGCGTCGCGATGTCGTCATCCCGGAAGAAGTCGGGAGCGCCGTGCGGGCCGTAGATTACGCCGATCTGCCAGGTTCGCGTCAGCGCTGGCTTTTCTTCATCGGTGAGCGCACGGGGCTGCGCGACAGGAGCGATCGAGCCGAAATGCAGCACGTCGCCGGCCTTCAGCGCGCCGGTAGCATGGCCGCCAAACGCGCCGAGCGTGAACACCGCGCGGGAGCCGAACACTTCGGGCGCGTCGAAGCCGCCGCGGATGGCGAGGTAGCAGCGTTGGCCGGCGCCTTCGATCTTGCCGATCGCCAGTACTTGGCCGGCACGCACCGCGATCGGCGCGTCGTTGCCGACCGCCACGCCGTCGAGCTTGGCCGCCATGGCGGCGCCGCACAGCGCCACCACGGCGTCGGCGTTGAAGCGCAGCGTCGGGCCGCTCACGGTGAGTTCGAATGCTGCGGTGGTTTCGGGATTGCCGACGATCCGGTTGGCGAGGCGGAACGAGCGCTCGTCCATCGGCCCGCTCGGCGGCACGCCGACGTGCCACAGATGCAGCCGGCCCGGCAGCTCCTGCAGGCCGGACTGCGCGCCGGGCGCCACCACGTCGATGGTACGCGCCGCGAAGCTGAAATCCGTCAGCACCTTGGTGGCGACCTTGCCACTGCGGAACAGGTCGGACGCAGCGATCGCGCGCAGATAATCGAGATTGGTCTCGATTCCGGCCACGGTGGTCGTGGTGAGCGCGCCGATCATCTTGTCGATCGCGGCGTCGCGGTCGGCGGCGTGCACGATCAGCTTGGCCAGCATCGGATCGTAGAACGGCGTCACCTCGTCGCCGGTTTCGATCCAGCCATCGATACGCGCGTCATCCGGAAACGCCACCTGGGTTAGCCGGCCGGCCGAGGGCCGGAAGCCGGCGCCGGGATTTTCGGCATACAGCCGCACTTCGATCGCCGCGCCTTGCGGCGGACGCGGTGTGTAGGTCGCAAGCGGGCTGTCGCCGGCAGTCTGGCGCACCATCCATTCGACCAGATCGACCCCGAACACCGCTTCGGTGACCGGATGCTCGACCTGCAGGCGGGTATTGACCTCAAGGAAATAGAATTCGTCGCGGGCGACATCGTAGATGAATTCGACGGTGCCGGCGGACTCGTAGTTCACGCTCCGGCCGAGCGCGACCGCGGCCTGATGCAGCCGGATGCGCATCTCATCCGAGATGCCGGGCGCCGGGGTTTCCTCGACCACTTTCTGGTTGCGTCGCTGCAGCGAACAGTCGCGCTCGCCGAGTGCAATCACGTCGCCTTGGCCGTCGCCGAAGATCTGCACTTCGATATGCCGGGCGTCGGCGACGAAGCGTTCGAGATAGACCCGCGCGTCGCCGAAGCTGGCGCGTGCGGTGCGCTGCACGGTGGCGAAGCGCTCGCGCAGCGTCACCTCGTCGTGGCAGAGCTGCATGCCGATGCCGCCGCCGCCCGCCGTGCTCTTCAGCATCAGCGGAAAGCCGATGCGGCCTGCGGCCTCGAGCGCTTCCTCGATGCTGTCGATCAGCCCGGTGCCGGGCAGCAGCGGAACGTTGCTGGCCTCCGCCAGTTCGCGAGCGCGGTGCTTCAGGCCGAACGCCTCGAGATGTTCGGGACGCGGACCGATGAAGGCGATGCCGTGTTGCTTCAGCCGCTCGGCGAAACCGCGGTTCTCCGACAGGAAGCCGTAGCCGGGATGCACCGCCTGCGCGCCGGTGGCGAGGCAGGCGTCGATCACGGCGTCGACGTTGAGATAGCTGTCGCTGGCGGCGTCGCCGCCGACACGAACCGCTTCGTCGGCCTCGCGCACCGGACGGGTGAAACGGTCGGCGTCCGAATAGATGGCGACCGATGCGATCCCCATCCGACGCAAGGTGCGGCCGATCCGCCCGGCGATCTCGCCGCGGTTGGCAATCAGAACTTTGCTGAACATGATCAGTCCTCGCCTGCCTCGTAGATCACCACCTGAATCGGCGTCGGGAAGAAGCCGTTGCAGGGATTGTTGACCTGCGGACAGTTCGAGATCAGGCACAGCACGTCCATCTCGGCGACCATCTCGACGTAGTCGCCGGGCTTGGAGACGCCGTCGACCACGGTGAAATTGCCGTCGGGATCGAGCGGCACGTTCATGAAGAAGTTCAGATTCGGCACGATGTCGCGCTTCGACAGGCCATGCTTGGCAGCTTCCAGCACGAAGTTCTCGCGGCAGGCGTGCAGATATTTGGTCTGATGCCCGAACCGCACGGTATTGCTCTCGCAGGAGCAGGCTCCGGCGGAGGTGTCGTGCAGGCCGCAGCTGTCGGCCACCATCCGTAGCATGGTGCGGCCCTCGGTGGACATGATCCGCGTGCCGGTGGTGACGTAGGCCGAGCCCTGGGCGCGCAGCGTGTCCTGGCCGCTGTAGCGCTCGCCATGATCGTCGGCGGCGTAGAACAGAGTGTCCACCGCCTGCTGGCCGTGGCTGTCGACGATGCGCAGCGTCTGCCCCTTACGGATGATCGCCGACCACGGCACGCGCGCCGGGATCTCGGTATCGAGCACGATGCGGGCGGAAGCGGGAATCGCGGTCATGCTCAGGCCCTCCCTGCGGCGCCAGCGAGATAGAAGGCGTTGTTTTCGAACGCACGCTTGGCTTCGAGTGACACGGTGCGGCACAAATCGTCGGAAGCGGGTTGAGGTGCCTGGTAGCGAATGAGATCGATGTCGCCCGGGGCGTAACTTGGCGATGGATCGAGCGGGTGTGGACAGTTCGACACCGCGATCAGCAGGTCGAGCTCGGCACGCAGGTCGACGAAGTCGCCCTTGTGGCGACGCTCGCCGTGCCATTCGAACCGGCCCTGCGAGTCGACGGCGACCGGCGCGAAGAATCCGATCGATGGATGCACGTCGCGGCGATCGAGCCCGAGCTTGCCGGCGGCGAGCACGAAGTTGTCGCGGGTGTTGCGGAAATCGCCGGCGCCATAGCGGGCCGCATTGGTCGCGGCGTTGGAGCCGCCCACCATGGTATCGTGTGCGCCGCTGGTGTCCTCGATGATCGACAGCAGCGCACGGCCCATGTCGGACAGGATCACACGGCCTTTGCGCAAGGACGCCGCCCACTGCACCTTGATGGTGTCGGCGTGGTTCAGCCGCTCGCTCGGATCGAGCGCATTCCAGGCCTGGATGCTGACGCAGGACGTGCCGCTGGTGTTGACGAGGCGCAGCGCTTCGCCGCGGCCGAGCTTAGTCACGTAGTACCAGCCGCCCGGCACGGTCTCGCGATGAATGATTGCCTCGGCGGCGATCGGCGCGCCGTCGCGCGGCGTCGGCGGCGGCAGGGCCTTCGGCGCCTGCTGCTGGCCCAGCGCCTTATGCTGTTCGTAGCGCCGGCGGTTGGCCTCGACTTCGGCCTTCTCTTGCTCGGTCAGGATCATGCTGTCCTCACGGTGAACAAATGCCGGGTCGTCCCGGCTCATGCTCCCTGTGCGGCCGGGTCGTCCCGGCCGGAGCGGATTGGATGGTCGGTGCGCGGCTGCGCGACGCGCCGCGGGAAGATTTCGAGATCGCGGGAAATCGTCGCGCCGTAGCGCTCGCGTTCCTCGGGGCGGTTGCGATTGCGCTCGAAGGCGATCACGCGCGTCGCCAGGCTGAAGGCCTCGGACAGATCGTGCGTGACCATCACCACGGTGAGCTCGGTCTCGTTCCACAGCCGTTTCATCAGCACGTGAATGTCGGCGCGGATGCCGGGATCGAGCGCGCCGAACGGCTCGTCGAGCAGCAGGATCTTCGGGCCGCGCATGATCGCCTGCGCCAGCGCCAGCCGCTGCTGCATGCCGCCGGACAGCGCGGACGGATATTTGCTCTCGTGGCCCTTCAGCCCGACCTCGTCGAGCAGCGCCAGCGCCTGCTCGGTCGCCTCGCGCCGCGCCCGGCCGAACAGCCGGCCGAGCAGACGCGACTGCTGCAGCTCACGGCCAAGCAGCACATTGTCGAGCACGGTGAGATGCGGAAACACCGAATAGCGCTGGAACACCACGCCGCGATCGGCGTCGGGTTCGCTCGGCATCGGCTGGCCATCGATCAGGATCTGGCCGCGGGTCGGCGTCTCCTCGCCGAGCAGCATGCGCAGGAATGTGGTCTTGCCGCAGCCGGAAGGCCCGACCAGCGCGACGAAGGCGCGCGGCGCGACGTCGAGCGTGATCCGCTCCAGCACGATGTGGTCGCCGTACTCTTTCCAGACGTTGTCGAAACGGATCGCGCTCATTCCGCCCTCACCGCGGCGAACCAGGGGAAGGCTTTGCGCTGGATCAGTCGCAACGCCAGGTCCATCAAGAAGGCGAGCAGCGTGATCCACACCACGTAGGGGATAATCACGTCCATCGCCAAATAGCGCCGCACCAGGAAGATGCGATAGCCGAGCCCTGAGTCCGAGGCGATCGCTTCGGCGGCGATCAGGAACAGCCAGGCCGGTCCGAGTTGCAGGCGCAGCGAGTCGATCAGTCGCGGCAGGATCTGCGGCAGCACCACGCGCAGCGCGATCTGCCAGGTCGAGGCGCCGAGCGTCTGCGCCTTGATCAGTTGTTCGCGCGGCAGTTCGAGCACCTTCATCGACAGGTCGCGGATGATGCAGGGCAGCGTGCCGATCACGATCAGTGCGATCTTGGAATTCTCACCGAGACCCATCACGATGAACAGGATCGGCAGCAGCGCCAGCGGCGGCACCATCGAGGTGACCGACACGAACGAGCCGAGCAGGGCATTCGCGGCCGGCAGCAGGCCGATCACGATGCCGAACACGAGCGCCAGCGAGGTCGAGATCGCCAGCGCCGCGCCCAGCCGTTCGAGACTCGCCAGCGTGTCCGACCACAGCAGATAGCTGCCGGTGCGGGCATCGACCTGGAAGGCCATCTGCTTGACCGCCTGGCCCATGCTGGAGAGCGCCGGCAGCAGCTTGTCGTTCGGATTGTCCGCCAGCCGCGCGCCGGAGCCCAGCAGATACGCAATGATCACCAGCACGAACGGCAGCGCCGCCATGTAGATGGCGAGTTGCCGTCCAGGCCTGATGTTCACCCATCGCATCGTCGTGCTCCGGCTTGGCTTGTGACGTGATCGCTTACAGCTTGCCGGCCGCGGCGGCGTTCATGAAGCTCGGGTCGAACCGCAGCTTCACGTTGGCCTTGTCGCCGAGCACGCTCTTGTCCGCGAGCTCGATGCCGACGGCGTCGGCCGACTTCGCACCCTTGCCGAGCAGATCCTTGTCGAACAGGAACTTGCGGACGCGGTCCATGGTGCTGCCGATCGCGGCGCTCTTGGTGAAGGCTTCGGCGTCGGCGGCCTTGCTGAACAGCTTGGTCGAGGCGAGCTGGCTTTCGAAGCCGGCCAGATCGGTGCCGGACGCCTTAGCCATCGCTTCCTTGGCGGCCTTGGCCTCGGCGCCTTCCGCTGTCATCTTCGCCATGGTCTCGTACCAGATCCCGACCAGCGCCTTGGCGAAGTTCGGATTGTCCTTCACCACCGCGGTGTTGGCGACCATCAGGTCCATGATTTCGCCGGGGATCTGGGAGGAATCGAACACCTTATGGGCGTCGGGCGAGGCGAGGATTTCGGAGACGATCGGATTCCAGGTCACCACCGCGGTGACGTCGGCCGTCTTGTAGGCGGCGGCGAGGTCGGCGTCGGAGGTGTTGACCACCTTGACGTCCTTCTCGCTCAGCTTGTTGGATTCGAGCGCGCGCGCCAGCAGATAGTGCGACACCGAGAATTCGACCAGATTGACCTTCTGGCCCTTGATCGCGGCAAAGTCCTTCTTGTCCTTCAGGATCACCGCGTCGTTGCCGTTGGAGAAGTCGCCGACGATCACCGCGGTGGTGTCGACGCCGCCGGCGGCGGGAATCGACAGCGCATCCATGTTGGTGATGGTCACCGCGTCATAGGAGCCCGCGGTGTATTGGTTGATCGACTCGACGTAGTCGTTGAACTGCTTCACCTCGATGGTGATGCCGTATTTGTCCGCCCACTTCTTCACGATGCCGGTGTCGGCGGCATAGCCCCAGGGCATCCAGCCGACATAGATCGACCAGGCGACCTTGAAGTCTTTCTTGGGGGCGGCGGAGGCTCCGGCGACGCTCAGCGCGACGATCGAGCCAGCAAGGATCAGAGAAGATAGGAAACGAGTCTTCCGCATCGGATCATTCCTCAGAATCTGGTCGCGATGAGGAATTGACGTGGACCATCGTTTGCCAATTCCTCGGCTTACGAGGTCTCCCGGGCTTTTGTCCCGCCGTGCGTCCGAAGGATTTCTCCCTTCGGGGGGCAGCTCTCGGACCAGCGCCTGAAACAGGCCGGAACCCTAGCCACCAACTCTGCATCAATTGTTGCCCGAACGGACGGCATCTTTGAAGGTCCGCACGGCACAAACAATGTGCAATCCCTGGCGGTAGTTCGGTCAACTGCCCAGCGGCTCGGCGGTATCGGTATGATCGTGTGGTCGCGACGACCAGCCTTACCGATCTGCACAGATCTGCTACCGAGCTCGGCTGTATCTTCTGCGAGGCTTTCTCAGCGCCTGAAGTCCGCCCTCCGCTTTTCCTGAAACGCGGCGACGCCTTCGGCGAATTCGGTGCTGCCGAAGGCGACGCCCTGGGCGAAAGCTTCGAGGGCGAAGAACTGTTCGATCGGCTCGAACGCGCCGTTGACCAGCATCTTGGTGAGGCCGAGCGAAGTGGCGGGACCGGCGGCGAGGTCGGCGGCGAGCTTCAGCGTTTCGTCCATCAGTGCATTTGCCGGCACCACACGCTTGGCGATGCCGAGCGCCAGCGCCTCATCCGCTTCGACCCGGCGGTTGGTGAGCAGGATGTCCTTTGCGCGCATCGCGCCGACCGCGCGCGGCAGCGTCAGCGCCAGGCCGAGATCCGGCGCGGCACCGAGCCCGGGAAACGCCGCGCGGAAGTAAGCCTGCTCCGACATCAGCACGATGTCGCACAGCAGAGCCAGCGAGAAGCCGGCGCCGGCGGCCGATCCGTTCACTGCGGCGATCACCGGCTTCTCGGCGGTGAGCAACATTTTGGCCCAGCCGTGCGTCACCTGCATCCGCCGCCGCACCTGCGGCGCGGCGCGCTCGCCCATATTGTTGATATCACCGCCGGCGCAGAACGAGCCCTCGCTGCCGGTGATCACCAGACAGCGCACGGTGGGATCGGAGAGCAATTCCGGGATGCGGAGTTCGAGATGCTGCTTGACCGCCGGTTGCAGTGCATTGCGCGTCGACGGGCTGTTGAGGCGAACCACCATGACGTCGGCATGGCGTTCGAACGCGACGGCATCGCCGTCGGCGGCGCTGTTTGCAGGCATGTGTTTCCACCCTTGTTTTGTTTCCGGTGACGATAACGCAGTCGGCGACGATTTGCGAAAACGATTTTCGCAATGCTAAAACGCGTTCAAGCAACAACACGAACAGGGTGGGAGCGCGACATGCAGTTGACGGCGGGCTTGCGCAAGGCGGCCTCGTTCCGCGCCGACGATATCGCGCTCGTGACCCCCGAGCGCAGCTTCAGCCATGGCGAGGTGCTGGACCGCGTGGCGCGGCTCGCAAGCGTGTTCCGCCGCTTCCGCATTGCAGCCGGCGAACGGGTTGCGATCCTGGCGGCCAACGGCAACGCTTACATTGAGTGCTATTTCGCCGTGCTGTGGGCTGGCGGCGTCGTGGTGCCGATCAATTCGCGGTTCTCGCTCGCCGAGATGATCGAGCAGGTGACCGATGCCGAGCCGACGGTGCTGGTGAGCGATCGCAGCTTTCTCGACAGTGCGCTGCAGCTCGCCGACGCCTGCCACTGCATCACCGCTGTGATCGCTGCCGCGCCGAACACCGCAGGGCTGCCGAAGCTCTACGACTACGAGGCTCTGCTCGCGGACGAGAAGTCTTGCGCCGACGCCGGCCGTGGCAATGACGATCTTGCTTGCCTGTTCTACACCGGTGGCACCACTGGGCGCGCCAAGGGCGTGATGCTCAGCCACCGCAATCTGTGGGTCAACGCGGTGGTGACGTCGCTGTCTTTCGGCTTCGATCAGACCACGGTGGCGCTGCACGCCGGGCCGCTGTTCCATCTCGGCGCCGGTGCCCGCGTCTACACCACCTCGATCATGGGCGGGCGCCATGTGGTGATTCCACGGTTCTCGCCGAACGACGTGCTGGCTGCGATCAGCCAGCACAAGGTGACGGTGGCGACGTTCGTGCCGACGATGCTCGGCATGATCCTGCAACTGCCGGATCTCGACAGTTACGATCTGTCGAGCCTGAAGCTGATCACCTATGGTGCTTCGCCGATGCCCGAAGCGGTGCTGCAGGAGTGTCTGCGGCGATTTCCGTCGATCAGGTTCGGCCAATCCTACGGCATGACCGAGCTGTCGCCGGTCGCGACCATTCTGTCACCTGACGATCACCTGCCGTCTGCGCCGCGGCATCGGCTGCGCTCCGCCGGTCGGCCGGTGGTGTCGGCAGAAGTGAGGATCGTCGATGCCGAGGACCGCGAGCTGAAACCTGGCGAGGTCGGCGAGGTGGTGGTCCGTGGCCCCATGGTGATGATGGGCTATTGGAAACAGCCGAAACTGACCGCGCAGGCGCTGCGCGGCGGCTGGATGCATACCGGCGATTCCGGCCGGTTCGACACTGATGGCTATCTCTACATCTCCGACCGGATCAAGGACATGATCATCACCGGCGGCGAGAACGTGTATTCGATCGAGGTCGAGAACGCGATCGCGGCGCATCCCGACGTGCTGCAATGCGCGGTGATCGGCATCCCTCATGCCAAATGGGGCGAGGCGGTGCATGCGGTGGTGGTGCGCCGTGCGGGCTCCTCGCTGACGGCGGAAGAGCTGATCACGTTCTGCCGCTCGGTGATCGCCGACTACAAATCGCCGCGCAGCATCGAATTTCGCGACGACCCGCTGCCGCTGTCGAGCGTCAACAAGATCAACAAGGCGGCGCTACGCGCGCCGTATTGGAACGACAAGGATCGGCGGATGAATTGAGGCTCTGTCTCAGGCACAGCGTCACCCGCGTCGTCATTGCGAGGAGCGCAGCGACGAAGCAATCCAGCTTCGTGCGCCGGACGATGGATGGCTTCGCTTCGCTCGCAATGACGGGGAGAGGCCGTCGGCAAACTCCCGACCGAATATGATGAGTGTTCATCACCCGCCCAGCGCCGCGCTGATTGCTCTCGCTGCATGTGCCAGCGCCGGGCCGTGGTGTTCGATCAGCTGCTGCTGCGACACCAGATAGGCCGGGCCGCCGAAGCTCAAGGCATATACCGGGCCGCCATTCGGCGGCACGATTGCGGCGCCGACTGCGTTGATGTCCTTGCGCCACTCGCCGGTGGAGATGCAGAAGCCCTGTCGGGCCATTTCGCGCATCGACTTGGTGATCGATTTTTCGATCTTTGGCCAGTCTGAGCCGTGATGCTCGCGCAATTCCGCCAGCAGCGTCCGGCGCTCGTCGTCGCCGATCGTCGCCAGATAGGCTTTGCCGAGCGACGTCGTGGCGAGCGGCACGCGCGAGCCCGGTGGCAGCCGCAGGCCGATCAGCGCGTCGCTCTCGCAGCTTTCGATGTTCAGCATCATCAGCCGTTCGCGGGTGCCGAGCCCGACATGCAGCTGGCTGTCTTCGGCCAGCTTGGTCATGATCGGCAGCGCGGCTTTGCGGACGTCGAGATTGGCGAGCGCCGCGTAGCTCAGCGCCAGCGCGCGGGCGCCAAGCTGATAGGTCGCCGAGCGCGGCTCGTAGGTAAGGTAGCCGAGCTGGATCAGCGTGTGAGTCATCCGCGAGATCGTCGGCTTCGGCAGGCCGGTGCGCTCGGCGAGCTCCTGATTGCCGAGCGCACGGTCGCCCGCGCGAAACGCGCCGAGCACGTCGAGGCCGCGCGCCAGCGCCGAGACGAACAGCCGGCCGCCGGCATCATCTCGCTCGGCGGCGTCGGCGCGGGGCCGGCGCGATGCGCGCTGCAACGATTGCCGCTCGGCGCGGCGTTGCGCGCGATCTTCCGAGCTCGCAGCAGGAGGTCGCTTCGCGACTTTCGCGCCACCGCGTCGCTTGGCGGCTGCGGGCCCGCGCGTGGTTGTCTTCGCCGCCATGATCGTGGTTTCCGTGCGGCGCGGCCGCGAGTCAAAGATGTTTGCGAAAATCGATTTCGCATATTGTGCGACAGCCACCGCGGTGGCAAGCTGCACAAAAAACAAGAGGAAGCGGAAGGATGCCGATCGACCCCGCGCGCTTGCGCAACTGGCCCATTCCCGACATCGAGCAGAGCTATACGGAACGCGACACCATGCTGTACGCGCTCGGCGTCGGCTATGGCGACGCCCCGCTCGACGCGAAGCAACTGCGTTACGTCTACGAGCAGGATTTGCAAGTGCTGCCGTCGATGTCGGTGGTGCTCGGCTATCCGGGGTTCTGGCTCGGCAATGAGGAGACCGGCGTCGACTGGCGCAAGGTTCTGCATGGCGAGCAGGGCTTCGAGATTTTCAAGCCGCTACCGCCGAAGGCAACGGTGGTGGGACGTTCGCGCGTCACCGGTCTGTTCGACAAGGGTGCTGGCAAGGGCGCCGTGTTGCTGTCGGAGCGCGACGTCGTCGACAAGGCGACCGGCGAGCTGCTGTGCCGCCTGACCTCGACCACGATGCTGCGCGGCGACGGTGGGTTCGGCGGCCCCTCGGGGCCATTGCCGGTGCCGCATGCGCTGCCCGAGCGTATGCCCGATCTGTCGCTGCGGATCGCGACCTCGCCGCGCGCCGCGCTGCTGTATCGGCTGTCCGGCGACTACAATCCGCTGCACGCCGATCCCGAAGTCGCGCGCAAGGCCGGATTCGACAAGCCGATTCTACACGGGCTGTGCAGCTTCGGCGTGGTTTGCCGCGCCTTGGTCGAGCTGTGCTGCGATGGCGATCCGACGCGGCTGACCAAGATGCAGGTGCGGTTCTCATCGCCGGTGTATCCCGGCGAAACCATCGTCACCGAAGTGTGGAACGATACGGAAGGACGAGTTTCGTTCCGCGCCAAAGTGGCCGAACGAGATGTCGTTGTGATCAACAACGGTCTCGCCGCGGTTTCATGACGTTGGTTGGATTATTCCGCGCGCAGGAAAACGAAGGGCCGGCCTGCGGAGAGTGACTTTCGGTGGGCATCACGTATAAGTCCGCCGACGCTGCAACAACAACGAACAACAAAGAGGAACGCCCGTGTCCATTTCCCGACGTTCATTCGGAATCGGTGCGACTGGTCTGGTGCTCGGAACGGTCGCAGCGCCTTGGGTTCGCAACGCCAGCGCCGAGCCGGCCCCGATCAAGATCGGCGTGATCAACTCGATGAGCGGTGGTCTGTCGGCCTACGCGCAGGAAGGCAAGCCGGCGTTCGACTACATCATCGACCAGATCAACAAGAACGGCGGCATCAAGAGCAAAGATGGCGCCAAGATTCAGTTGCTGCAGGCCGACGACGCCAGCCAGCCGGCGCGGACCGCGACCGAAGCGCGCCGCCTGATCACCGAAGAAAAGGTGCCGCTGCTCACTGGCACCATCCTCAGCGCCCAGATGCTGGCGCTGACGCCGGTGCTCGACGAATTGAAAGTGCCGACGCTGTCGATCTGGGCCGGCGGCGCCAAGTCGAACTACATGTTCTCGCTTGGCTATCCGTATGACCGCGGCTACGCGCAGTCGATGCACGATTTCATCGTGTCGCTGCGCGACAACGACAAGTTCCCGATCAAGACCGCGGTGATGTGCTACTCGAACTACGAGGCCGGCCAGCAGGTCAACAAGTTCCTGGTGGAGAAGCTGAAGGCCAGCGGCATCGAGGTGATTGGCGAAGCGCCGCTCGACACCAAGGCGCAGGACCAGACCTCCGCGATGATCCGCATCCGCTCGCTGAAGCCGGACGTGGTCACCGGGCTGGTGACGCCACGCGACGGCATTCTGATGCATCAGGCGCGTTATAACCTGAATTACCAGGGCAGCCTATTTGTCGGCGGCACCGGCGGCTATTCGGACCTGTCGCTGTGGAAGGATCTCGGCCCGGAGATCGGCAAGGCGGTGCTGACGCGCAACCTGTTCGGCATGACCGGCTTCAGCGCCGGTGCCAAAATGGACTCGATGCAGAAGATCATCACCGAGCTGCGTGACGTCGCCAAGCTCGATCGCATCGGTCAGGGCGCGGTTCAATATGCCCAGGGCGCACGTGTGCTGCAGCAGGTGCTGGAGAACGCCAAGTCGCTCGAGGCGGACGCGCTGCTCGACGCTTTTAAGAGCTTCAAGATCCCGTTCGGCGATCCGCATCTTTACATCGCCAAGCCGAAGGGCCTGCAGTTCGCCGAAGACCGGCTGCTGACCGACGGTTCGGCGATGATGATCCAGTGGATGCCGGATCAGAGCCAGGAGGTCGTGTTCCCGAAGGAGTTCGCACAGGCAGCTCCGCGTCCCAAGAGCTGATCTCGTCGTGGCCCTTCTCGAAGTCGACAACATCAGCAAACGCTTCGGCGGCCTGCTCGCGCTGAACGACGTCTCGTTCGGCGTTGAGAAGGGCGAGATCCTCGGCATCATCGGCCCAAACGGCGCCGGCAAGACGACGCTGTTCGGCGTCGTCTCCGGCTTCATTGCGCCGTCGAGCGGCGACGTCCGGTTCGACGGCCAGCGCATCACCGGCATTTCGCCCGACCGGCTGACGCGCCGCGGCTTGGTGCGCAGCTTCCAGATCGTCCAGACCTTCGCCGACATGACGACGCTGGAGGTCGTCACCACGGCGGCGCTGACCCGGCGGCCATTGCGGCAGGCGATCGATTATGCGGCCGAAGTTCTTACCCGCGTCGGCCTCGGCGCCAAGCTCGATGAAACGCCGGCGACGCTGTCGCTGCAGGACAAGAAGCTGCTCGAGGTCGCCAAATGCGTCGCGACCGATCCGCAGTGCATCCTGCTCGACGAGGTGATGGCCGGCCTCACCATGGCCGAGACCGAAGCGCCGATGACGATCATCCGCGAACTGAACCGCTCCGGCGTCACCATCGTGATGGTCGAGCACGTCATGCCGGTGATCATGCGGATGGCGACCCGAATGGTGGTGATCAATTTCGGCGAGAAGATCGCCGAGGGCACGCCCGACGAGATCATCAAGGACCGCAAGGTGATCGACGCTTACTTCGGAGAGCATCTCGATGCTTGAGGTCGAAGGTCTGGTCGCAGGCTATGGCGGCTCGCCGATCCTGCGCGACGTGTCGCTCAGGCTCGCATCCGGCGAAATCGTCGGCCTGCTCGGCGCCAACAATGCCGGCAAGACCACGCTGATCAACTGCCTGTCGGGAATCGTGACGCCAATGTCCGGCCGCATCCTGTTCGAGGGGCAGGACGTCACCCGCACCACGGCGCGCGAACGCGTCGAACTCGGCATCATCCAGGTGCCCGAGGGGCGGCTGGTGTTTCCGGAGATGAGCGTGCGCGAGAATCTGCTGCTCGGCGGGTTCTGCGACCGCGCCCGGCCGCATCGCCCGGCGCAGATGGAAAAGGTGCTGGATCTGTTCCCGCGGCTGAAGGAGCGGCTGACTCAGGCCGCCGGCACGCTGTCCGGCGGTGAGCAGCAGATGCTCGCGATCGGCCGCGGGCTGATGGCGGAAGCGCGCATCCTGATGCTGGACGAGCCCTCGCTCGGCCTGTCGCCGCTGTTCGTTCAGTACATCTTCGAGATCATCGACCAGTTGCACCAGAGCGGTCTCACCATGTTGCTGGTCGAGCAGAACCTCAATCTGACGCTGCGCCATGCGCAGCGCTGCTACGTACTCGAACGCGGCCAAGTCGCGGTCGAGGGCGCGGCCGATTTGGTCAGGGACGATCCGCGCACGCGGCAGGCCTATCTGGGCCTGTGAACGGAGACGGCAAGTGAGCGAATTCTGGCAGGCCTTGGCGCAAGGCGTCCTGATCGGAAGCACCTACGGGCTGCTCGCGCTGGGCATGGGCCTGGTGTACGGCGTGTCCGGCATCGTCAACTTCGCCCACGGCGATTTCATCTCGCTGGCGATGTTCATGGCGCTGGCGCTGTTCTCGGCGTTCGCGCTCGATCCTTACGTCTCGGCGCTGATCACCATCCCGGTGATGGCGCTGATCGGCGGGCTGGTCTATCGCTATCTGTTACGGCCGATGGCCGGGCACCAGTTTCTGATGATTGTGCAGCTCACGCTGGGTCTCAGTCTAGTGCTGCAGAACGGCATCCTGATGGTGTTCGGCGGCCAGCCGGCGCGCACCCCGTCGATCGTCGAATCCAAGCTGATCATCCTCGGCGACGTCGTGCTGCGGCTGCCGCATCTGATCGCGTTTGCGGTCGCGTTTGCGATGGCGATCGGGCTTTACGTGATGCTGCGCTCGACCGATTTCGGCCGTTCGATCCGCGCGGTGCATCAGAACGCGCGTGCCGCGGCGCTGATGGGGGTCGATGTCGGGCGGGTTCAGGTCGTCACCTTCGCGATCGGCGTCGCCATCCTCGCCGTCGCCGCGGCGCTGCTGCTGCCGGGCACGCCGATCACCCCGACCCAGGGCCTGCAGTACACCGTGATCACGCTGCTCGTTGTAGTGCTCGGCGGTATGACCAATTTCGTCAGCATCATGCTCAGCGGCCTGGTGATCGGTATCTCCGAGGCGTTCGGCCAGATCTACGTGTCGGATACGCTCGGCCGTCTGGTGCCTTACGCGATCTTCGTGCTGATCATGCTGTTCCGGCCGCAGGGCCTGACCTGGAGGACGTCATGATCGGCAAGGGCTTCTACCAGACCCTGGCGTCGCCGTGGCTGTGGGGCATTCTGGTGCTTGCGGCCTGCCTGCCGTTGGCGCTGAACAGCTACCATCTCCACCTTCTGACTCTGGCGCTGGTCTATGTGGCCCTGGCGTCGGCCTGGAACATCGTCGGCGGCATGGCCGGGCAGGTGTCGCTGGCGCACAGCCTGTTCATCGGCATCGGCGCGATGCTGTCGACCGCGCTGCTGGTCAAGTTCGGCATCAACATGTGGGCCGGGCTGGTGATCTCCGCGGCGATCGCCGGCGCGCTCGGCGCCATGATCGCCTGGATCGACTTCCGCTTTCAGCTCGGCCATCTCTCCTTCGTGTTGATCACGCTGGCGTTCGCCGAAATGGGCGCGATCATCGTCGAAGGCTGGGAATTCCTCGGCGGCGCCTCAGGCTTGCTGCTGCCGCGTGACACCGGTGATTTCTGGGCATTCCAGTTCGGCGGCGGACGCGGTGCATTCTGGGTGATGCTGGGACTGGCGGCCGCTGTGGTGCTGGTCAACGTCGCGATCCTCAATGCGCCGCTCGGCTATTATCTGCGCACCATCCGCGACAACGAGAAGGCCGCGCAGGCGATCGGCGTCAATGTGCTGCGCCACAAGATCACCGCGATGACGATCTCGGCGGTGCTGACCTCAATCGTCGGCACCTGTTATGTGCGTTACCTGACCTTCGCCGATCCGTATCTGCTGGCGACCCCGACGATCACCATCGAGATCGTGCTGTTCGCCACCGTCGGCGGGCTTGGCCGCGCGTTCGGTCCGGCGCTCGGTGCGCTGTTGCTGGTGCCGCTCGGCGAGGTGCTGCGCGGCCAGCTCGGCGGGGCGGTGCCAGGCCTGCACTATTTCATCTACGGCGTCGTCGTGATCGTGGTGATCCTCGTCACACCGCGCGGCCTGCTGCCGCTCGCCGAACGGGCGTGGCGCAGCTTGCGCCGCCGCGGCCCGGAGCCGCGGCCGGCTTCGGCGTCGTAAGCCGGCCATCGCGGCCGGGAGCGACTACGCTCCCGGCGCCAGCGCTGCCCCCGCATCGCGGCGGCGAGCCGCGCGCTTCAGCCTAAAGCCTTCGATCAGGCCGTAGATCGCCGGGATCACGATCAGCGTCAGCAGTGTCGACGACACCATGCCGCCGATCATCGGCACGGCGATCCGCTGCATGATCTCGGACCCTGTGCCGCTGCTCCACAGGATCGGCAGCAGGCCGGCCATGATCGCCACCACGGTCATCATCTTCGGCCGGACACGCTCTACCGCGCCCTCCATGATCGCCTCCTGCAGATCGCGCGGCGTCAACCGCCGGCCCTCTGCGGCGCATCGCGCTTTGGCGGCGGCCAGGGCGTGGTCGAGATAGATCAGCATCACCACACCGGTCTCGGCTGCGACGCCCGCCAGCGCGATGAAGCCGACCGCGACCGCGACCGACAGATTGAAGCCGAGCGCCCACATCAGCCACAGCCCGCCGACCAGCGCGAACGGCAGCGACAGCATCACGATCAGCGTTTCGGTCAGCGATCGGAAGTTGAGGTAGAGCAGCAGGAAGATGATCGCGAGCGTCAGCGGCACCACGATCTTCAGCCGCGCGGTGGCGCGTTCGAGGTACTCGTACTGCCCGCTCCAGGTCACATAGGTGCCGGACGGGAAGCTCACGCCGGCCTGCACCGCCTGCTTGGCGTCGGCGACGTAGCCGCCGAGGTCGCGGTCGCGGATATCGACATAGATATAGGTCGCGAGCTGGCCGTTCTCGGTACGGATCGAGGTTGGGCCGCGCGCCGGCTGTACCGTCGCCACCTCGCCCAGCGGCACGGCGCCGCCGGCCGGCAGCGGCACCAGCACGTCCCGGGCGATTCCTTGCGGATCGTCACGCAGCTCGCGCGGATAGCGCATGTTGACGGTGAAGCGCTGCCGGCCTTCCACCGTCGTAGTCACGGTTTGGCCGCCGAGCGCGGTCGCGATGGTGTCCTGCACGTCCTGGATCGCGAGGCCGTAGCGTGTGAGCGCCGTTCGATCCGGAACGATCTCCAAGTAGTAGCCGCCGATGGTGCGTTCGGCATAGGCCGATGAGGTGCCGGGGACGGTCTTCAGCACCTGCTCGACCTGTTTGGCGAGGCGGTCGATCTCGACCAGATCGGTGCCGATCACTTTGACGCCCACCGGCGTGCGGATGCCGGTCGACAGCATGTCGATCCGCGCCTTGATCGGCATTGTCCAGGCATTGGAGACGCCGGGGAATTGCAGCGCCTTGTCCATCTCGGCAATCAGCCCGTCGGTGGTCAGACCCGGTCGCCATTCTGCTTTCGGTTTCAGGTTGATCACGGTCTCGAACATTTCGGTCGGCGCCGGATCGGTCGCAGTCGAAGCGCGGCCGGCCTTGCCGTACACCGAGGCGACCTCTGGGAAGCCGCGGATGATGCGATCCTGCATCTGCAGCAGCTCGGCCGCCTTGGTAATCGACAGGCCGGGCAGGGTGGTCGGCATATAGAGCAGCGTGCCTTCGTCGAGCGCGGGCATGAACTCGGTGCCGAGTTGGCGCGCCGGCCAGATCGAGACGCCGAGCACCACCAAAGCCAGCACGATCACCAGCGTCTTGGCGCGCAGCACGCCGCGGATCACCGGACGATAGATCCAGATCAGCGCCCGGTTGATGATGTTGCGATGCTCCGGAACGATCTTGCCACGGACGAAGATCACCATCAGCGCCGGCACCAGCGTCACCGACAGCAGCGCGGCCGCCGCCATCGCGAACGTCTTGGTGAAGGCGAGCGGTCCGAACAGCCGCCCCTCCTGCGATTCCAGCGTGAAGATCGGCAGAAACGACACGGTGATGATCAAGAGGCTGAAGAACAGCGCCGGTCCGACCTCGGAGGCTGCCTCGATCAGGATCACGACGCGAGACTTGCCCGGCTCGGCGCGCTCCAGGTGCTTATGGGCGTTCTCGATCATCACGATCGCGGCGTCGACCATGGCGCCGATCGCGATCGCGATGCCGCCGAGGCTCATGATGTTGGAGCCGAGGCCGAGCAGCTTCATTGCGGCGAAGGCCATCAGCACGCCGATCGGCAGCATCAGGATCGCCACCAGCGCGCTGCGGACGTGCAGGAGGAAGATGATGCACACCGCGGCGACCACCAGGCTCTCTTCGAGCAGGGTGTGCTTCAACGTGTCGATCGCGCTGTAGATCAGCGTCGAGCGATCATACACCGGCACGATCTCGACCGATTTCGGCAGGCTGCTGGCAATCTCCTGGAAGCGTTTCTTGACGTGCTCGATCACATCGAGCGCGTTGACGCCGAAGCGCTGCAGCACGATGCCGCTCGCGACTTCGCCTTCGCCGTTGAGCTCGGCGATGCCGCGGCGCTCATCGGGGCCGAGCTCGACACGCGCGACGTCCTTCAGCAATACTGGCGTGCCGCCGCTGGCTTTCAGCACGATGTTGCCGAGGTCGTTGATGTCCTTGATGTAGCCCTTGCCGCGGATGACGTATTCGAACTCCGACAGCTCGACGGTGCGGCCGCCGACATCGGCATTCGAGGCGCGGATCGCCTCGCGCATCCGCGCCATGGTGATGCCGCGGTCGCGCATCCGCTGCGGATCGAGCACCACGTTGTACTGCTTGACGAAGCCGCCGATGCTCGCGACTTCGGCAACGCCTTCGGCCTTGGCTAGCGCAAATCGCAGATTCCAGTCCTGGATGGTGCGGGTGTCTGCAAGGTTCAGCTGCTTCGACATCACCGCGTATTGATAGACCCAACCGACGCCAGTGGCGTCTGGGCCGATGCTCGGCGCGACGCCTGCCGGCAGGCGCGAGGCGGCGCCGTTGAGGAATTCCAGCACCCGCGACCGCGCCCAGTAGATGTCGGTTCCATCCTCGAAGATCACGTAGACGAACGACACGCCGAAGAACGAGAAGCCGCGCACCACTTTCGACTTCGGCACCGTCAGCATCGCGGTGGTCAGCGGATAGGTGACCTGATCCTCGATCACCTGTGGCGCCTGCCCGGGATATTCGGTGTAGACGACGACCTGGGTGTCGGAGAGATCCGGAATGGCGTCGAGCGGCAGATGCAGCAGGGCGTAGAGGCCCGCAGCCGCTGCGAATCCGGTGCCGAACAGCACCAGCAGCAGATTGCGTGCCGACCAGGCGATGATCCGGGCAATCATGGCTGGGCTCCGGCATGGTCGTGTGCGTGATTGTGAGACGATGCTTGCGGCTCGGTGGTGGGGGCGTTCGCTCCGTCGGCAAAGCCCTTTAGCGCGGCCTTCAGATTGCTTTCGGCGTCGATCAGGAAGTTGGCGGAGGTGACCACCGCCTCGCCTTCGTCGATGCCGTGTTTGACCTCGACGACGCCGTCGCCGCGGCGTCCGAGCGTCACCGTCCGCGGTTCGAACCGGCCGTCGCCCTTGTCCACCAGCACGATGCGACGGCTGCCATTATCGAGCACGGCCGAGGTCGGGATCGTCAGCGCCGGCTCATTGCCGGCGATGTCGATCTCGGCATCGACATACATGTCCGGCAGCAGCTTCAGATCCGGATTGGCGAGTTCGACGCGCAGCCGCGTGGTGCGAGTGTCGCGATTGACTTGCGGATAGATCACCGCGATCGTCCCGGACAGCGCGCGGTCCGGGAAGGCGCGGGCCCGGATCGCTACCTTCTGGCCGACAGCGAGAGAGCCGAGATCACGTTCGGCGACGTCGACCAGCGCCCACACCGTCGAAATGTCAGCGATCCGAAACAGCACGTCGCCGACATTGGCGCGCATGCCGTCGATCGCGTTGCGCTCGAGCACGATGCCGTCGCGCGGCGCGCGCCATTGCACCGTCACCGGCGCGGTCCGCGTCCGCTCCAGTTCGGCGATGGTCTCGTCGGGCACGTCGAGATTGACCAGCCGCTGCCGCGAGCCGCGGCCGAACGCTTCGATCGTGCTGGTGGTCTTCGAGTTGATGGTCGACAGATATTCGGCTGCGGCCGACGCGATTGCCGAGCTGTAGATCTGCATCAGCGGCTGCCCGGCCTTGACGAAGCTGCCGGTGGTGACGTCGGCGATCTTCTCGACGAAGCTCTCGCTGCGCATCGCGATCACCGAGACACGGCGCTCGTCGAGCTGGATCACGCCCGGCGCCTTCACCATCACATGCAGGGCGCGGCGTTCGGCTGGCTCGGATTTGACTCCGCTGCGCTGGATCTTGCCGGGCGACAGCTTCACCGTGCCGTCGGCACTGTCCTCGCCCTCATAGACGGGGACGTAGTCCATCCCCATCGAGTCCTTCTTCGGCACCTCGGAGATGTCGGGCAGCCCCATTGGATTGCGGTAGTACAGGATCTTGCGGGTGGGATCGGCCGCGGGCTTCGGCGCCGGCTGTGCAGAGGGCTCGTCGACCTCATACACCGGCAGATAGGCGCGGCCTTGGGCGTCGGTCGCCGGCACGGCCGACCAACGCGGCGCGCCGGATGGATCGCGGTAGTACAGCGGCGACCGCTCGTCAGCCGCGGCAGGCGCAGCGAGACAGAGTCCGATCAGAAGCAGCAGGGAGGGTGAGCGCAGTGTAGCCATGACGTGCACCGTCGCGCGCCGCGAGGGCGCAGTTCGATTGTCGGGAGAAGTGAGGGACGGCGGCGCCGCGGCTTGCGGCGCCGCTTGCGCCTACTTGAACGCCTTGACGATCACCTTGCCGGTGACGGTCTCGGGCTCGCCCTGGACCTTCGCCAACAGCGTGATCTGGTAGCGGCCGGCCATCGGCAGGTCGGTCTTGAAGGCATACACGCCGGGCTCCGGCGACGGCAGTGCCGTCACTGGCGACACCATGTCGGCCATGTTGTCCGGCGCCATGTCGACGCGGGTCTTGAAGATCACCGCGCCTTCCACCGGCTTGCCGGTGGTCTTGTGGGTGAGGCGGATCGCGACGGTGACGTCGTCGCCCTTCTTCATCTCGGGGGTCTTGGGCTCGAAGGTGTAGTCACCCGCGCCGGCCATTGCGGCGGTCGCAAACAGGGTGAGCGCGGCGGCGCAGGCCGCTGCGGTGCTGAATTTCGCAGTCATCATGATCTCCAAACGTGTCTGATCTCGTGCCGCGGCCGAACGGCACGCAGCATTTATCGGCGCGGGCGAAACGCTCGCGCGGCGGTCAGCGAGAGATCAGACGCGAGGAGGCCGGAACGGCGGGCTGCCGGCGTGGTCCGGCACGAACAGGTCGGCCGGCGGAAACACCGTGCCTGCGCGTTGGGCGATGAACTTCACCGGCACCGTAGCCACCGGCGAGAAGCCGACCGAGGCGCCGACGCAGCAGAACCCGAGCGGGCACTTGGCCGGATGTTCCGGCAGGGAGGGCGTTATTGGCGCCGCATCGGCGGTAGCGCCGTGGCAGGATTCGACGGCGGCGGTGAAGTGGGTGCCAGCGTGATGCTCGTGGTGCTGGACGTGCTGCGCGGCTTCCGCCGGTCCGATAGGCAGCATGACGGCCGACGCCGAGCCGACCGGCAAAGCCGCCAGCGACAACGCAATCATCAGCGCCAAGATCGTCCGGAACAGTCGCATCCCGCTTTCAGCTCGCCAAGGTCTATCGGTGATCCGATAGCACGACGCCAGAGGTAAGACTTGTCACGCGTCAATTTCAAGACCGACGCTTATGGAAGGCGCGACGGTCTCGACTTGATCGATCATACCCCTGCAGGGTATCCAGGCGCAAGGGGGGGCGTTTCGGCATCCGCCACGGGGCTGGGCGCGCGCCGGGCGCCACATCGAGCCTTCCCTGGTGCGGTGACACCTGTCCGTTGCCTGCTGCCGGCCCTGCAGTGGCCGCCGGGACACAATTCCACATCCATCTAAAGAATTATTCTCGTGGCGCGAAGGAACTCATTCTTCGGCGGCAGCCTTCGAGAAAATGCACTGCTAATCACCCGGGCTGAATCGACAGCAATGAGTTGAGTGCATCTGTTAGTAGAAATCTATTCTATTAGTTGCGTGTCCCGCGACAGATCGCTGACATGGACACAGCTCAAATCTTCTCCTATTCCGCAAAGGTGGTCCATTTGAGCGACGCGCCGGCACTTAGGTGCCGCGGCGCCGAGGGTAGTGATTCATGACTGAAGATACCGAAGTTCGCAGGACGCTCGCTGAAGGCGCAGCGCGCCAACTCGCCAACGCGACCAAGACCCGCGCGCAATGGGGCGGCATCTCCCCGCGCTGGCTGGTGCCGCTGTTGCAATGGACCCCGGTCGAGGCTGGTATCTTCCGTCTCAACCGCGTCAAGGAAACGCGCGGCGCGACCGCATCTGCCTCGTTCGATGTCGAATGCAGCCCGCGGCGCGACCGCGATCCGGATCTGCCGGAGACCTTCGTCGACTACGAGGAGCATCCGCGCGAGTACTTCCTCAATGCGGTGACGACCGTGCTGGACGTGCAGACCCGCGTGTCCGACCTCTACAGCCATCCGTTCGATCAGATCCAGGAGCAGCTGCGGCTGCTGATCGAGAAGGTCAAGGAGCGGCAGGAAGGCGAACTGATCAACAACGCCGAATATGGCCTGCTCGCCAACACCGCGCCGTCGCAGCGGATTTCGACCCGGAAGGGGCCGCCGACCCCGGACGATCTCGACGAACTGATCACCAAGGTCTGGAAGGAGCCGGCGTTCTTCCTGGCGCATCCGCGCGCCATCGCGGCGTTCGGTCGCGAGTGCACCCGCCGCGGCGTGCCGCCGCCGACCATCAATATGTTTGGCTCGCCGTTTCTCACATGGCGCGGTCTGCCGCTGGTGCCGTCCGACAAGGTGCCGTTCGACGAAGCCGGCCGCACCAAGATCTTGCTGCTGCGCACCGGCGAGAAGAAGCAGGGCGTGGTCGGCCTGTTCCAGCCCGGCGTGCCGGGCGAAGTGGCGCCGAGCCTGTCGGTGCGGTTCATGGGCATCAACCGCAAGGCGATCGCCTCGTATCTGATCTCGCTGTACTGCTCGCTGGCGGTGCTGACCGAGGACGCGCTCGGTGTGCTCGATGACGTCGAGGTCGGTACGTATCATGAGTACGCCTGAGCCGACCCTGCCGCATCCGGGCTCTGCGGCGCTGCCGCAAGGCGGAGCGCTGCCGCATCCGGCCTCGCTGGAGCAGGCGTCCGCCGCAGCGGTCGGTGCACCGGATGTTGCCTCGATCGCGCGGCTGGCGAATGCGTTCTTCTCGGCGCTGCCGACCGGGGCGGTGCCGGAGCCCGGCGCCGCGCTCGGCTCGGCGCCACTGTTTGCCGCCGAGCCGCTGCACAACGCGATTCCCGGCACGCCGGCGCTATCGCCCTCCTATAAGCCGAACCACAATCCCGGCGCGGCCTCGCCGATCCCCACCGTGGGCGCGGCGCGGCCGTCGGCACCGATCTTCGCGCTCGATCCCAATCTGGGACCGGAGCCGACCACGGCGGTTGGCTCGCTGCCGCAGGAGCTGAAGGTGCCGCTCGCGGCTCCGCCTGTGGCGCCGCCGCCTCCGTCTGCACCGGCGGTTCAGCCGGTGTTCGCGCGCGACACCGATCTGGCCGCGCTCCCAGGCCGGCTCGACGAATCCCGCAGCTTCGTGCCGCGCACCGCATTGCCGAGCGCCGGGCCGTTCGGTGCCGACGCCGCGGCGACGGCAGCGCCGTTGTACTTTCTTGCGGACAATACGACCCTGGCCCATGCGACGCCGGCATCAGCCGCGCCGCCCCGTGTCGAGACCTTCGACCTCACCGGGTTGGCGCCGCAGCATCGCACCGACGTTCATGTGCTTGATCTGTCCGGCGCGCGGCCGTTCGACGCCAACGTCTTCAAGCGTGATTTCCCGATCCTGCGCGAGACCGTCAACGGTCGGCCGCTGGTGTGGCTCGACAACGGCGCCACGACGCAGAAGCCGCAATGCGTAATCGACCGGCTGGTGAAGTTCTACACGCACGAGAACTCCAACATCCATCGTGCCGCCCACACGCTGGCGGCGCGTTCGACCGATGCCTATGAGGCCGCCCGCGACAAGGTGCGCAGCTTCATCAATGCGCCCTCGGTGAAGGATATCGTGTTCGTGCGCGGCGCCACCGAGGCGATCAACCTCGTGGCGCAGGCCTGGGGCCGCCGCAATGTCGGCGAAGGCGACGAGATCGTGGTGTCGCATCTCGAGCATCATGCCAACATCGTGCCGTGGCAGCAGCTCGCGGCCGAGAAGGGCGCTCGCTTGCGCGTCGCGCCGGTCGACGATCACGGCCAGATCCTGCTCGACGAATACGAAAAGCTGCTCGGGCCGAAGACCAAGATCGTCGCGTTCACGCAAGTCTCCAACGCGCTCGGCACGGTCACCCCGGTTGCTGAGATGACCGCGCTGGCGCATCGCCACGGCGCCAAGGTGCTGGTCGACGGCGCCCAAGGCGTCTGCCACATGCCGGTCGACGTCCAGGCGCTGGATGTCGACTTCTACGCCTTCTCCGGTCACAAGATGTTCGCGCCGACCGGCATCGGCGTGCTGTACGGCAAGGCCGATGTCCTCGAAGCGATGCCACCGTGGCAGGGCGGCGGCAACATGATCGCCGATGTCACGTTCGAGAAGACGATCTTCCAGGGGCCCCCGGATCGGTTCGAAGCCGGCACCGGCAATATCGCCGATGCGGTCGGTCTTGGCGCGGCGATCGATTACTTGACCCGCATTGGCATGGCCAACATCGCGGCGCACGAGCACGAGCTGCTCGCCTATGGCACCGAGCATCTGCTGACGGTGCCGGGCCTCAAGCTGATCGGCACCGCGCGCGAGAAGGCCGGCATCCTGTCGTTCGTGCTCGATGGCTGCCGCAGCGAGGATGTCGGTAAGGCGCTCGACCGTGAAGGCATCGCAGTGCGCGCCGGCCATCATTGCGCCCAGCCGATCCTGCGCCGGTTCGGGCTGGAAAGCACGGTGCGGCCGTCGCTCGCTCTTTACAACACCCATGACGACATCGACGCGCTGGTCGACGCGTTGCGCCGATTGCAGAGCGGGCGGGGCGTGCGCGGGAACTGATGGGAAGATGTCGCGTCTCAGGATGTCGTCATTGCGAGGAGCGAAGCGACGAAGCAATCCAGCTTCGTGCAGTGAGCTGGATTGCTTCGCCTTCGGCTCGCAATGACGGGGAGAGATTGTCACTGAACGCTGTAAGGCCAACTCACCGGAGCCGCCTGCATGTCGCAATCCGCCGAGCCCCGTGTCGTCACTGAGCCAGCATGGGACCTCGGCGAGATCGTCGCCGAACTCGCAGGGCTCCGCGCCATCTCTCAGCGGCGGCGCTATCGCAGCCGATCGCTGCCGGAATTGCCGTCGCGCGAAGCGGTGGCTGGCATCGTCGATGCCTTGGTGGCGGCGCTTTATCCGCGTCATTTCGGGCCGGCTGGCCTGTCGGAAGACAGCCTCGACATCTATGTTGCCGACACCATCGAGCAGGCGCTGCGCCGGCTGCGCCGCGAGGTCGGCCGCGAACTGCGCCTTGCCGATCTCGACGGCGCCGCCAAGCCCGGCGAGATCGAACAGCAAGCGCTGACCATCGCGGCGGAGTTCGCCCACGATCTGCCGCGCATCCGCGCGCTGCTCGACAGCGATATCCGCGCCGCGTTCGATGGCGATCCGGCAGCGAAGAGCCTGGACGAAGTCGTGTTCTGCTATCCGGGCGTTGCCGCGATGATCCGGCATCGCATCGCGCACCGGCTCTACGTGTTCGGCGTGCCGATGCTGGCGCGGATCGTTGCCGAGATCGCCCATGCGCAGACCGGGATCGACATTCATCCCGGCGCGACCATCGGCGAGAGCTTTTTCATCGATCACGGCACCGGCGTGGTGATCGGCGAGACCGCGCGGATCGGCAAGCGGGTGCGGCTGTATCAAGCGGTGACGCTCGGCGCCAAGCGGTTCGAGACCGATGAGCACGGCCGCATCGTCAAGGGTGGCGACCGTCATCCAATCATCGAGGACGAGGTCGTGATCTATGCCGGCGCCACGGTGCTCGGGCGGGTGACGATCGGGCAGGGCTCGTCGATTGGCGGCGGCGTCTGGCTGACGCGCGACGTTCCGCCGAACAGCGTCATCACCCAGGCGAAGGCGCGGTATGACGCCTTCGAGGACGGTGGCGGTATCTGAGGCCGCGCGCCTGCGAAAGAATTTTCTCCCGATTGGCGCTTTCGGGTCAGATCTTGGTCGCGATTTACTGTCAGCGCGACCGACGCGTTGTTTTTATTCTCCAGGCATTGCGATGCGGGAGGCCGGCCGGTAGTCGATAGGGAACGCCGCCACGCGGGCGGCCACCTGGAATCGATGAACGAGCCCATTATGAATGCTCCCTGGCAACCGCCCGCGGGAGAGCGCCCCGCCTTTGTATCGTCGCAGCCGACGACCGGTATCCTGATCGACCGCGTCCGCAAGGTTTATCCGGCGCGGAAGAGCAGCGCCGAAGTGGTCGCCCTCGACGACATCAGCCTGACCGTGCCGAAAGGCTCGATCCTCGGCGTGATCGGCCGCAGCGGTGCCGGCAAGTCGACGCTGATCCGGCTGATCAACGGCCTCGATAAGCCGTCGAGCGGTCGCGTCGTCGTCAACGGCGTCGAAATCACCGCGCTGTCCGAACGCGATCTGCGCACCGCGCGGCGCTCGATCGGCATGGTGTTCCAGCACTTCAATCTGCTGTCGTCGCGCACCGCGTTCGGCAACGTCGCACTGCCGCTCGAGATCGCCGGCACGCCCAAAGCCGAGATCGAAAAGCGCGTGCTGCCGCTCTTGGACATGGTCGGGCTCGCCGACAAGCGTGATCGCTATCCGGCGGAGCTGTCCGGCGGTCAGAAGCAGCGCGTCGGCATTGCCCGCGCGCTCGCGACCGAACCCTCGGTGCTGCTGTCGGACGAAGCCACATCGGCGCTCGATCCGGAAACCACCGATCAGATCCTCGAGCTGTTGAAGCAGATCAATCGCGATCTGCATCTTACCATCCTGTTCATCACCCACGAGATGGCGGTGGTGAAAGCGCTGGCCGACCGCGTCGCGGTGATCGAAGGCGGCCGGATCGTCGAGGACGGCGCAACCTTCGATGTGTTCGCCACCCCGCGTCATGAGGTGACGCGGCGGTTTGTCTCGTCAGTGACCGGCAGCGGCGCGCCGGATTGGCTCTTGGAAAAGTTGCAGCCGCAGCAGCCGCCGGGCGGTCAGGCGGTGCTGCGCATCACCTTCAAGGGAAGCGATGCCAACCAGCCGCTGCTGTCGCGGGTGTCGCGCGATCTCGGCGTCAATCTCAACATTCTGTCGGGGCAAGTCGAGATGATCGCCGGCCATCCGTTCGGCACGCTGATCGTGTCGCTCGACGCTGGTCCCGACGTGCTGCGCCAGGTGATCGCGCAACTCTCGGCTGGCAACAATCTGGTGGAGCAGCTCGGCTATGTCGCCTGAACTCATTCGCATGATCGCGTCGTCGACGCTCGACACCCTCTATATGGTCGGCTTGGCGGGGCTGTTTGGCACGCTGATCGGTCTGCCGCTCGGTATCTTCCTCGCCACCTCTCAGGCCGGCGAGCTGTTTGCCGCGCCGATCGCCAATCGCCTGATCGGCGTCGTCGTCAACGCGACGCGCTCGACGCCGTTCATCATCCTGGTGGTGGCGATCGTGCCGTTGACCCGGCTGATCGCCGGCACCTCGATCGGCACCGCGGCGGCGACCGTGCCGCTGACGATCGCTGCGATCCCGTTCATTGCCCGCGTCATCGAAGCGGCGATCCGGGAGGTCGATCACGGCCTGATCGAAGCCGCGCGTGCGTTCGGCGCCAGCCCGCTGCAGATCGTCCGTAAGGTGCTGCTGCCCGAAGCGATGCCAGCGGTGACGATGGCGCTGACGCTCACCATCGTCAGCCTGCTCGGCTATTCGGCGATGGTCGGTGCCGTCGGCGGCGGTGGTCTCGGCGACCTCGGGATTCGCTACGGCTACCAGCGCTTCATGCCGGAGGTGATGCTGACCGTGGTGCTGGTGCTGATCGCGTTGGTGCAGGGCGTGCAGACGCTCGGCGACACGCTGGCGCGCAAGCTCGATAAGCGCCGCATCCGTCGTCACTAATTTTCGCTGTTCAGACCAGGAGTATTCGAATGCGCCGTCTTGCCGTTTCCCTGATCGCGCTGGCTTTCGCCGGCGCTGCCCATGCCGAAACCATCCGTGTCGGCGTCACCGCCGGTCCGCATGCCGAGATCATCGACGTGGTCAAGAAAGTCGCCGCCGAGCGCGGCCTCGACATCAAGCCTGTCGAGTTCACCGACTACGTGGTGCCGAACCAAGCGCTCGCGCAGAAGGAACTCGAGGCCAATTCGTTTCAGCACGAGCCCTATCTGAAGGCGCAGGTCGCCAAGACTGGCTGGAAGATCGTCAAGGTCGCCAATACCATCGCGTCGCCGCAGGGCGTGTACTCGGTCAAGGTCAAGGCGCTCGCCGATCTGAAGCCGGGCGCTACTGTGGCTATCGCCAACGATCCGTCCAACGGCGCGCGCGGCCTGCAGATCCTGGCGCTCCATGGCTTGATCAAGCTGAAGGAGGGCGTTGGCGCCACCGCGACGGTCGCCGACATCATCGACAATCCGAAGAAGCTGAAATTCGTCGAACTCGACGCCGCCCAGCTGCCGCGCTCGTTGCAGGACGTCGATCTGGTGTCGATCAACAACAACTACGCGGTGCAGGCCGGCCTCGACCCGTCCAAGGACGCGCTCGCCCGTGAGAATGTCGAAGGCCCCTGGGTCAACATCATCGCGGTGCGCGAAGAGGATAAGGACAAGCCCTGGGTCAAGCAGCTGATCGACGCCTATCACTCCGACCCGGTCAAGCAGTTCGTCGAAACCCGCTTCAAGGGCACGTATATCCCGGCGTGGTGAGTTGGATAAAACTGCGCGCAAACCACACAAATCACCGTCATCCCCCGCGAAAGCGGGGGATCTAGTATTTCAGTGCTTCAGTGATTGAAGCAAAGTACCCCAACAGCAACTCTCTGGGATACTGGGTCGCCCGCTTTCGCGGGCGATGACGGCAGGGATCGGCACGCGCGCCTGCTTCGCTGGTTAATCACGTCCTCTCCCCGTCATTGCGAGCGCAGCGAAGCAATCCACAAAGCCTCATGTACGGAGCTGGATTGCTTCGTCGGCTTCGCCTCCTCGCAATGACGGTGTGGAGAGGTGCGGCGGAACGCTGACGCTCCGCCGCCTGGTCCTCCGTCTTCTTCCTCAGCTCCACACCCCGCTGCGCCGGTCTTCGACCCGCTTGGCCTTGTGCGTGGCGCGCGGCAGGGTGTCGGGCTTCAGCACCGAGACCGCGGCTGAGACGCCGGTGATGGCCTTCAGCTTGCGTTCGAACCGGTCGGCGAGCGTGTGAGTCTCGCCGTTGTAGCCGTGGATGTGCTCGACCTCGACGGTGAGACGGTCGAGGTGATTGATCCGGTCGACCACCAGCCGATATTCGCCGGTCAGCTCATGATCCTGCCGCGCTACGGCTTCGACGTCGCTCGGGAACAGGTTGACGCCCTTGATGATCAGCATGTCGTCGCGCCGGCCATGCACGCCGTTGAGCCGGATCGCGGTGCGGCCGCAGCGGCACGGCTCCGGATTGAAGCTGACGATGTCGCCGGTGCGGAAACGGATCATCGGCCGCGCCGTTTTCTGCAGCGTGGTGAGCACCATTTCGCCGCGGTCTCCCGGCTTCACCGGCTCGCCGCTGTCGGGATCAATCACTTCGACCAGGATGTGGTCTTCGGCCCAGTGCAGCCCTTCCTTCTGCTCGCACATCCCGGCGCAGGAGCCGAAGATGTCGGACAGGCCGTAATAGTCGTACACCGACGCACCCCACAGTTGTTCGATGCGGCCCCGGGTCTCGGGGATCGAGCCGCCGGGCTCGCCGGCGACGAAGATCCGGCGCACGGCCAGATCCTTGCGGAGATCGTAGCCTTCCTTGATCGCGGTCTCGCCGAGGTACCAGGCGTAGGACGGTGTGGTCCAGATCACCGTGGCCTGGAACTGGCGCAGGATCTGCAGCAGCCGGTCGGACGGAATGGTGCCGGCGTGGATCGTCAGCGCGCCGAGCTTCTGCGCACCGAGCACGCACGGGCCGCCGATGAACAGCGAGAAGTTCAGCGAATGCACGTAGCGATCGCTTGGCCGCATTCCGGACGACCAGAACTGCCGCGCCTCATAGTCGATCCAGCCGTCGAAATCGGCTTGCGTGAACGGCGAGGCGGTCGGCACGCCGGTCGAGCCGGACGATGCGGAGATGTAGACGATGTCGCGCTCCGGCACTGCGACGAGATCGCCGAACGGCGGCACTGCGATTTGGCGGTCACGTAGCGTGCGCTTGTCGATGAACGGAAAGCGGCGGATGTCGTCGAGCGATTTGATCTGGTCGGGCGAAACCTTCGCGGCGTCGAAAGCGGCGCGATAGGCCGGCGAGCCCGCATAGGCATGGGCGACGTGCTTTTGCAGCAGCGACAGTTTCAGCGCGTCCCAGTCGGCGCGCGATTGGGTTTCGAGCTTGGCGTCCCAATACGGCCGCTCGTCGGAAGTCGTGGTCATTTGCAGTGTTCCTGAATGCCGACGACCGGCCGCAGGGCGGCCGGTCGCGTTGTCGATGACAGAAATGGCGTGGATCGTCGTCGCGGCGGCCGGTCTCACCAGGTGGTGAGAATGGTGCCGTTGAAGCGCTTTTCGGTGAAGGCCTTCACCTCCGGCGAGCGATAGATCTCAACGAACTTCTTCAGTGTGGCGTTGTCCTTGTTCTTGGCGCGCACCGCGAACACCAGGTTCCAGTTGGTGTCAGCGCCCTCAAGCAGCAGCGCGCTCTTCGGATCAAGCCCGGCGCTGAGTGCGTAGTTGAGATTGACCGCCGAGAAGTCGAGGTCGTTCAGCGAGCGCGGCAGCTGCGCGGCGTCGAGTTCGACGATCTTCAGATGCTTGGGGTTCTCGGCGATGTCGGCGATCGTCGCCTTGATGCCGATGCCCGGCTTCAGCTTGATCAGCCCGGCCTTCTCGAACAGCTGCAGCGCACGGGCGCCGTTGGAGGGATCGTTCGGGATCGCGGCGCTGGCGCCGTCCTTGATGTCGGTCAGCGTCTTGACCTTGTTCGAATAGATCCCGATCGGCACGATGATGCTCTTGGCGATCGAGACGATGTCGTAGCCACGCTGCGCCACCTGGTTGTCGAGATAAGGCTGGTGCTGGAAGTTGTTGATGTCGAGATCGTCCTGCGCCAGTGCCGCATTCGGCACAGTGTAGTCGGTGAATTCGGTGATCTTCACCTCGATGCCCTGCTTGGCGGCGATGTCGCCGGCGTAGCGCAGGATCTCGGCGTACGGACCGGCGGTGGTGCCGATCCGGACCACCTCTGTGCTGAAGGCCGGAGCCGCGGCGGTGAGCGCAGCAAAGGCGGCCGCGGCGAAAACGAGTTTACGAGCCATGGGAATTCAACCTCGATACGTGACCATCTTGGTGGTCGTGGTTTGCGGGGAAACTATCGGCCGCCTGATCCGGCGGCCATTTCAAAATCCGCGGCGGAGCGAGATCGGCATTCCCCGATCCTGCGCTGCCGCAGAAGATTCGTGTCGTGGGCGCGGCTCATGGTGCCAGCCGCGCCTCCGCGACGATCACGTCGCGAAAGCGGCTTTGGCGAGCCGTTTTGGATAGGAGTGAGAAACGCTGCCGCTCCGGGCTATTGCAGCCGCGGACGGCCTTCCTTCCAGCAGCGGGTCGCGGCCTTCTGGGCGGCGACCAGCGAACCGAACGAGCGGCGCTCCAGACTGTTGAAGTCGTGATGCGCGGCGAAGAAGCAGAACTTGCGTCCATCCCGGACGACGATGCCGGCAGTGCGGGCTTGAACTTCGATAACGTAAGCGTCGGACATGACTCTCCCACTGGCAAAGCCAGCGCCTTCTGATCTCTGATGATGTCGGTGGTGTCGAAACGGTGTCGGCGTCAGCCGAGATTCATTCGACAGCTACAACAGAGGCCGGAGCGGGAGAGTGCGCGCTCCGACGAGATCACGCCGCGCGAGGCCGAGACGGCCGTGATGAGCGCAAGCGGAGTACCGAATTGCGGTGCAGTTAAGTCAGCAATGGTCGAGATGTTGGCGTTCATGAGCCGATCTCCGTCAACAAAGGAGCCCACGAGCCGTGTCGTGGCGCTTTAGCGATTAAACCCGCGGCGCAAGCTGCTCCGTCAAATCCCGCGATCCGCGCTCACGAAGAACATCGGACGAGCCAACTCTGCCAAACGCCGTTGTGAAGTCAACGTGCGCCGAAAAATAAGATCGATTTGGCGCGGGATCGCGCGAATGAGAAAACGCCGCGGTTTGCGCGATCGGATGAAGAGAACTTTCTGCTGCAGCGCACGCACCCGCGAACCGGCTCGAAACAGGCACTCTGTTCGCGACTCTCTGTCGGGTACGGAAACGATGGCTCGCTTGAAGAGGTGTCATTCAGGATAAGTTGCGAGTCACTCGTGATCAGAGCCGCAGCCCCCCTCCGACAGGTGGGCTTGATGAGGGACTGATGTCCCGATCAAATGGCGCGCCGCCACTCCGGTCTCGCAGCCACGCATGGACGAACCTATCCCTTCTCCTCCGGTGAGCGAGGATCCCGAACGCTGGTACTGCACCAATATGGTGGGCGTGCCGGTCGGGCTGATCGGCTCGACGGCGTTCAATCGCTGCCTGCGGCGGATCACTATCCATGGCACGCGAGAGACCCATCCGGGGCTGTTCCGGCTGCTGGCCGCCTGCGAGTATCCGGCGACGGCGGCCGAAGTGTTCGAGCACTACATGGAACTCGAGTTTGGTCTCGCGCCGGGAGCGCAGCAGCCCGGCTCAGCGCGGCATCCGACCAGCTATCTCGATCTGCTACGCGGCTGGGGCGTCGAGTCCGACTGCCCGAAGGCGGCCGTACTGAAGGGCTGGGTCGAGAGCCGGTTCGGGCTGGTGCCGACCTTCCATAAGCAGCGGCTCGGGCTGTTTCCGTCGGCGGCGTGGGCGACCTATCTGCAGGAGAAGACCGACGTCCGCTTTCACAATAACTGCATCTTCCAGCAATTCGATTTGCTGTACGAATATTGCCAATGGAGCATCCGCCGCTTCAAGACGCCGGGCCCGCGCTTCGTGCGGCTGTGGCGCGGCACCAATGATGTCGAGCAGCAGCTGGTCGAGGGCGATGCAAGGCAGCGGCTATGCACCGTGCGGCTGAACAATCTGGTGTCGTTCAGCGATTCCAAAGAGCGCGCCGAGGAGTTCGGCGACTGGGTGCTGGAGACCGAGGTGCCGACGGTGAAGCTGCTGTTCTTTCCCGGCCTTCTGCAGCGCCAGGTGCTCGGCTATGAAGGCGAGTTCCTGGTGATCGGCGGCAACTACAAGGTGCGCGCGTATCACGGGTGGTTTTGAGGGTCACTCAGCGTTTGTGCGGTGGTGAAGCGTCCCGCGCCTCCACGAGTCATTCCGGGGCGCTCGCGCAGCGAGCGAACCCGGAATCTCGGCCCCGAAGAATAATCTCGGGATTCCGGGTTCACGGCCCTTTGGGCCGCGCCCCGGAATGACGTGCGGTGGCAGGAGTGATCAATCCGTCTCGCCGGGCTGCTCGGGACGGGGCTCGCCGAAGCCGTAGGCTTTGCCCTTGATGCTGTCGATGTCGATCCGGATCACCTTGGTGATGCCGAGCTTTTCCGCCGGGTAATCGAACTTGCGGTCGGTAAAGCGGCTGACGATTAGGTCCAGCGCCCGGGTCTTCTCGGCGACGTCGTCGACGAAGCTGGCGCGGCCGAAGCCGATCACGGTGCGATGCTTGGCTTCGAAATCACAGGCCGCCTCGGCCGTCACAACGCCGTTCTCGGTCGTCACTTCGAAGCAGACGCGGTTGTTGGTCTTGAGGATCTCGATTTTGGTGCCGGCGCTGGCGGAATGGACATACAGCGCCTTGCCGTCGAAGCCGTAGAACACCGGCACCAGGAACGGCACGTTGTCGCGCGCCAGCGCCAAATGCAGCACCTTGTCGCTCGCCAGGATCGCATCGATTTCGGCGCGGTCGGTGATTTCGCGGCTCCGCCGCCGCATCGGTCGGGACAACAGGTCGGAGGCGGGGTCGGTCATTCCAAGTCTCCTAATGGCGCGGTGCTCCGGCTTGGCCGGGACCTCGGGATCGGATTGTCAGCAAGCGCAGGACAGCTTCGAGGCCAGTGCCTTGATGTCGGTGTTCATCTTCGGCACCGGATAGCGCGGCTGCACCGCAGGGCAGGTTTCGAGCGCTGCGATTGCATGTGCCGGTAGGCCCCGGGCGCGTGCGCCGGCGAGGATGAAGTCGAGATAGTCACGGCTTGCCGGCTGCTGCGGCCCCATCTCGGTCTTGCGGTGAAACAGCGCGTCGAGCGCCTGGCCGCGCTCATCGATCACTTCGACCGGGTAGTGGAAATACGATCCGCCGCCGTCGAGCTTGATGCCCTGCCAAGCATCGAAGCGGTCGAGCTCGGTGGCCGATAGCTCGTAGAGCACGCCCCACACCTCAGCGCCGGGTTCATCCACCAGGGTTTCGAGGCCGCTGTCCCAGATCTCCGAATGGCCGTGGAAGCCGAGCCGGTAGTCCGGCAGCCGGGCGATCGTGCGGATCTTCGGTTGGCACAGCCGCACCATGATGTGCTCGGGGTTCAGCGTCGCCCCATAGGCAAACAGCAGCGTGGTCGGCCGGCGGGCGGGCTTTGCGCGCGGCGCGGTCGGGAGCGGCGTGGTGATTGTCGGGGTCATGTCGCCTCAGCCTGTTGTTTCGGGGTGATGGTGGCGGCGACGCCGAGGCCTGGTAGCTCCATGATCTCGGCATCCATGTTGAGCGCGCGCATGGCACGGGAGAACCAGCGCGGAATGTGGTCGCAGACGAGGTCGAGCTGACGGAATGGCGTGCCGGTGAGGAACGGGATCAGAATGTCCCAGGAATTTAGCCCGGGATCGTCCTGCAGCAGGCGCACCAGATCGAGCCGGAAGTGACCGCTGTCGTCATCGCCGACCAGCACTGGCTTGATGTCGTCGAGATCGCTGCCCGCATCGTCCTGACGTCGGCGCCGCCGGCGCGAGCGTCGCTCGGCGCGTGCGGCCTTGGCGCTCTGCTGCGCGCGTTCGTTCTCTTTGCGGGCGATGGTCTCGAGCTGGGTGAACAGCGGGCCGTGCGACTGCCAGGTCTGCACGCCCATCTCCTGCAGCAGCGAATTGACGACGCCGCGCACGCTTCTGGAGAGAAACAGCCGGCAGTCTTCCAGCTCGGGGACCATCGCGGCGAGCGATGCGTGAATCTCGGCCAGCCCATCGTCCGGCCGCACCGCGAAGCGGATCGTCTTGCGGACCTTCCAGACTTCGCCCTGCTGCTCGAACAGCAGGATCACGCCCTTGTCCGAGACCTTGGCGACCTCGCCCTCGGCGTTGACGTAAGCTGCGATCTTCATCGGTTGTCTCGCGGCCGTCAGGAGAAAGAAGAGTCCGGCGACGGACATGGCAAACCGTCGCCGGACCAGATCATGACCGTGATCACCACACGTTCAGGATCCATTCGCGGTTCTTCTTGACCTCCATGTCGTTGAACAGCGTGTTGGCCATCTGTTCAGCGAGCCAGGTCGCGCCGGCGTAGCCGACGACGGGGTAGCGATACAGGCCGGCGCGGTCATAGGTCGGGAAGCCGACCCGCAGCATCGGGATGTTGTAGTCGATCGCGACGAACCGCCCCTTGGAGTGGCCGAGGATCAGATCGAGTTCGAGGCCGTTCTTGATGCGATCCTCGAGTTCGAACAGGTCGGCGTTGGTGATGATCTCCATCGGATAGTCGACGTTGTCCTTGAGCGCCGCGATCCGCGGGTCGGTGGCGTAGCCGGCGTGCTCGTCGCCGAGCAGCAGCAGCACCGGCTTCATTTCCAGATCGAGGCAGTATTCGGCAAGGCCGAGCACCAGATCCGGATTGCCGTAGATCGCCACCTTCTTGTCGGCCAGGAACATGTGGGCGAGGTCGGTGATGGCGTCGAGCGCGATGCCGCGTTCCTTGACCAGCGATTCCGGAATCGGCTTGCCGGTCATCTCCTTGACGTTGCGCAGGAAGGTGTCGGTGTTGCGGATCCCGATCGGAGTCGGGCCGATCACCGCCGGCACGTCCCAGCGGGTCTGCAGCCAAGTGGCGGCGAGGCCGCCTTCGTAGCGGTTGAGCGCGATGGTGCCTTGCGCATCCGCGGTCGCGGTCAGGTCGGCAATCGTGGTCGAGCCGTGCGACACCGCGCTCTTGTCCGGCATCAGCGGACTATCGAAGCTCTCGATCTCGAACAGCACGTTGGCCTCGACCTGCATCTCGGCCAAGAGATGCTTGAGCTCCTTGACGTCGCCCGGATTGACCCAGCCGGTGATCAAATTGATCTTCAGGCTCGGCTTGTCCTTCTTGGAGAAGTGCTTGACGAAGTCGCGCACCGCGACGTCGTAGCCCGTCACCATGCTGCCGACGAAGCTCGGGCAGTGGATCGGGATCAGGTGGACCTCGCGGTCCGGATACTTCACGTCGAGCAGTTCTTCCTGCAGCTTGGTGACGACGCCGTCGACGTCGTCGCCGATCACCTCGGTCGAGCAGGTGGTGATGATCGGCACCACCTTGACGTGGGGATAGCGCATCAGCAACACGTCGACCGCTTCCTCGACACGGTCGAGCGCGCCGAACACCGCGCCGTCCTCGTGCACCGACGAGGAGGCGATTTCGAAGCTCTCCTTCAGGTGCTGCGAGATCAGCAGGCGGACGAACATCACGCAGCCCTGGCCGCCGTGGACGATGCCGATGCAGTCCTTGATGCCGATCGAGGCGTATTGCGCGCCGGCCGGCTGGCAGGTGAAGATCGGATTGATGGTGCCGATCCGGTCCTTCGGCTTGAATTGACAGTTCATGGCGGGATCCAATCAGTAGTGCTGGTCGGTGAGCTCTTCGTTGAGCGAGCCGGTGACGGTGAGATAGTCGACGCGGGCGTGCAGCTCTTTCATCAGCGCCTTGATGTCGTCCTTGGACATCGTGGCGAGCCACGGACAGGTGGCCTGATAGGCGCGCTGCAGTGTCACCGAATCGACCCAGTAGCAGCGGTCTTCTGGCGTCTCCGGCGTGAACGGCTCGCCGGCGAGCAGCTTGGCGGCGATACCGAGGATACCCTCGTTCTGCCGCTTGCGGTCCCAGGCCCGCGAGTGGAACTGCCAGAGGCAGTTCTTCATGATCCAGTCGACCATCTGGTCGACGCGGGCCTTGGTGACGTCGTCGAGAGCCTCATAGGCCGCGAGCGAGGCGGCCGCTGCGGCGGCGTCGGCGGGGAACGGATGTTCCGAGGCGACTTTGTAGGTGATCTTGGTCATGGGGCTCTCGTCTCACTCGGCCGCTTCGGCTTTGACGATCGGGGTGAAGTAGGGCGCGTTCTTCTTGCGAAGATCGGAGATGATGTCGTCCTTGCCGGTGTAGCGCCGCAGCGTCTCCGACTTGGCGATCTCCTCCGGCAGCTTGGCGTCCGACAGCATCCGCGGCGTGACGAAGCCGCGGTCGGTCGGGATCTCGTCCTTGCTGATGTCGAGCCCGGAGAGCTGGTGCATCGGCGAGTAGATGCCGTTGTAGATGTCGCGGGCGAACCGCACCCAGCCTTCGAAGCCCTTGTACGGGCCGTTGTGATAGGCGTGGGCGTTGAGGTAGGGGACGCGGACCTTCTTGGCGACTTCGCCGGGGCGCTTGCCGGTGAAGATGATGTCGGGCTGCAGCTTCTCCAGCGCCTCGAGGCCTTCGAGTTCGTTGGGATCGTCGATCGCCAGCGCATCCTCGCCGCAGCGCGCGATGCCCTTCTCCATGTCGCCCTGGTGGCCGAACTTGGTGTAGACCGAGACGACCTTGACGCCCATCTCCTCTTCGATGGCGTGCGCCCAGTGCCACAGCTTGGAGCCGCCCGGCCACAGGCAGACCTTCTTGCCCTTCAGCCGTTCCTTGTACCAGTCGAGTTCCGGCTTCCAGCGCGCGGTCTCTTCGGCGATGATCGCTTCGGCGCGGTCTTCGATGCCGAAGAACATGCCGATCTTGCGCAGCGACTGCGACAGCGGCTCGAATCCGAAGCCGTCGATGTCGAGCCGCGGAATGCCGTAGCGGACGCGCAGCTCGTTGCAGATGTATTCGGCAGAGCGAGCGCATTCGAGCACGTTGAGATGGGCACGGTGCATCGCCCGCAGGCCGTCATAGGTGCCGTTGCCGGTGAAGGTCGACAACACCTGGATGCCCATCCGGGTGAAATAGTCGAGCATCACTTCCTGGTCGCCCTGGATGTTGTATTCGCCGACATAGTTGATCACGTAATCCGAGGTGATCTCCGGCTCGACGGTGCCGACCTTGTCATTGATCCAGGCGATGTTGATCTTGTGGTGGCCGCCGGACTGGCTGGGGCCGCCGAAGCCGGGCGAGTTGCAGGTGAAGATGTCGACGTCCGGCATCTCCTCCATCACCTCGGCGGCGACCGCGTTGATGTCGTCGCCGATCAGCGCGGTGGCGCAGGTCTGGTAGATCGTCATCCGCTTGATGTCGGGGCAGGCCTTGAACGCCTCGATGATGTTCTGCTTCAAAAGGCCCTCAGCGCCGAACACGATGTGCTTCTCGCGGACGTCGGTGGCGAAGGTGTATTTGAGCTGGAAGTTGTTGTTGTCGGAGATGTAGCGCTTGGTCTGCCAGGTGTCGTAGGTGCAGCCAACGGGGCCGTGACTCATGTGAATCACGTCCTTCATCGGCGTGCCGATCACGTGCTTGGCGCCGCAATAGGCACAGCCGCGCTCGGAGATCGATCCCGGGATGGTGTTGAGATAGCCGAGCGGTAGTGCGGTCGCCAGATTGTCGCCCGCGCCCTTGGTGACGGCGTGCTTCTGACGTTCGGGGAGACATTTCGAACAGTCGAACTCGTGATATGGCATCTTGTTGTCCTCGTGCGGGAAGTACGCCGTCAGGCGCGGGTGCGCAGGTCAGTCCATCAGGCCGTATTTCACGACCATCTTTTCGAGTTCATCCATCGTCAGCGGCTTCGGGATCACGAAGTCCTTGTTGTCGATGATGGCGGCGCCGAGCTGCTTGTATTCGAGTGCCTGATCGGCGGCGGGATCGAACTCGGTGACGGTCTTCTTGTTGAACTCGGCCTTCTGCACGATGTTGTCGCGCGGCACGAAGTGGATCATCTTGGTGCCGATCGCCGAGGTGAACTCCTCGAGGAATTCGCGCTCGCCATCGACCTTACGGCTGTTGCAGATGATGCCGCCGAGACGCACGCCGCTCTGCTTGGCGTATTTGACGAGGCCCTTGCAGATGTTGTTGGCGGCGTAGATCGCCATCATCTCGCCCGAGGCGACGACGTAGACTTCCTGCGCCTTGCCGTCGCGGATCGGCATCGCGAAGCCGCCGCACACCACGTCGCCGAGCACATCGAAGAAGATGAAGTCGAGGTCGTCGGTGTAGGCCTTGTTGGCTTCCATCAGATCGATCGCGGTGATGACGCCGCGGCCGGCGCAGCCGACGCCCGGCTCGGGACCGCCGGATTCGACGCAGCGGATGTCCTTGAAGCCGCTCTTCACCACGTTGTTCAGCGTCACCTTCTCGGCGCCGAGCGTGCGCAGCGTGTCCATCACGGTGTCTTGCGGCTTGCCGCCGAGGATCAGGCGGGTCGAGTCCGCCTTGGGGTCGCAGCCGTGAATGAAGATGTTCTTGTCGTGATAGTAAGCGAGCGCCGCCGCCGTATTTTGAGTAGTCGTCGATTTGCCGATGCCACCCTTGCCGTAGATCGCCACCTTGCGGGTCATGGTCCGAAGCTCCTGCGATGAATTGACGGGACGATGAGTGATCCATCGCCTCGCCATCCTTAAGAGCAACGGACGTGCCAACGCGTGCGTATTGCGCGGTGCTGAATCGGAAGTACGCGAAGTGGCAAAAGCGCGTGAGACCGAAGCGAGAAGGATGCTAAGCGTTCGCATCCGTCGACGATAACGTAACGTTGCGGCGCGATGACGGATCGTGGCGAGCGCCATGGAATCCGGTACTTCGGCCGCGGCGGCGGCGAGCCGATGAGTGGACGAGAAGGATCGATCTCTGGTCGCGTCGCGAGCTCGCAGCGAAAATGTTCTGGATGCGTAAATTCTGATGGAGGCGTGACGCACGGCGTAACTTCCTGCTCCTTTGTGCCGGGCGCGGCAAAAGTTACGTCAGGCGTAGATTTCAGGGACAAGAGTTACCTGGCGGTCGATTGCGCGGGACCCCCTCACCAACGCAAAACGGCGGCTCGTGAGAGCCGCCGTCAGGGTCTTCAACGCATCGGGCGAGAGGACGTCAGTTCCTTGGTCGCAGCCCTGCGGTTCGGAACGTCTTGTAGGTGAGGCCGTGTCGGTCCATCCGCAGGCCGAGCATGCGCCGCGTCAGGCCGAGCGCGGTGGCGGCCTGGCCGACATTGCCGTTGGAGGCTTTCAGAGCCTCGACGATCATCTCGTATTCGACTGCGGTGACGCGGTCTTCCAGCGTGCCGCTGAAGCCGGTGCCGGTCTCGGTCGGCGTCTGCAGCGACGGCGGCAGGTCGTAGCCGTGGATCACGCCTTCCTCGGCCAGGATCACCGAGCGTTCGATCACGTTCTCCAGTTCGCGCACGTTGCCGGGCCAGTGATAGCTCATCAGCATGTTGATCGCAGGCGTGGAGATCCGTTTGATCGGCTTGCCGATTTCGGCCGAATAGGTGGTGACGAAGTGGTCCGCGAGCGTGATCACGTCGGAGCCGCGGTCGCGTAGCGGCGGGATGGTGATCGGGAACACGTTGAGGCGATAGAACAGGTCCTCGCGGAAAGTGCCCTCAGCGACCATCTCGGCGAGGTTGCGGTTGGTCGCGGCGATGATGCGGACGTCGACCTTGACCGGCTTGGCGCCGCCGACCCGCTCGAACGTCCGCTCCTGCAGCACGCGCAGCAGCTTGGCCTGCGTCGGCAGGCTGAGTTCGCCGACCTCGTCAAGAAAGATCGTGCCGCCCGAGGCTTGTTCGAAATAGCCCTTGTGAGTCGCCACTGCGCTGGTGAAAGCGCCGCGCTCGTGGCCGAACAGTTCGCTTTCGGCGAGCGCCTCCGGCAGCGCCGCGCAGTTCGCCTTGATGAAGGGGCCATCGCAGACCGGGCTGTTGTAGTGCAGGGCGCTCGCCACAAGCTCCTTGCCGACGCCGCTTTCGCCGAGCAGCAGCACGGTGGCCTTGGTCGAGGCCACCTTGTGCACCATGGCGTAAACTTCCTGCATCGGCTTGGAGTTGCCGATGATATTGGCCGGGCGAAAGCGTTGCTTCAGCTCGCTTTTCAGCCGCCGGTTTTCGGTCTCGAGACGCACCTTGTCGACGTTCTCGATCAGGTACAGCTCGACGGCCGGCGCGATCAGCGAGGCGACCATCGCCAGCAGCTCGGCGTCCTGCTTCAGCAGGCGCTGATTCATATAGACTCGCTCGGCGCAGATGGTGCCGACCACCTTCTGGGCGAGTACGATCGGCACGCAGAAGAACGCGAGCTTGTCCTGCTTGCGGCCCTTGTTGTGGGCGCGGGTGCGATCGAGAAAATCGGGGCTGTCGATCACGCGCGGGATGATGATGGGCTTGCCGGTCTCGACCACCTTGCCGGTGATGCCTTCGCCTGGCGCATAGATGCCGCGGCCGCGCTCTTCCTCGGTCAGTCCGAAGCTGTCGTGGATGAAGATCGCGTCGGAGTGGCGGTCGTACAGCATCATCACGCCGCGCTGCATCCGCATCTGCTGGCGCATGCCGTCGAGAATGATCGACACCAGCGTCGCGAGGTCGGCGTTCTGCGTCAGGACCTGATTGATGCGAAACAGGATTTGCAACACGTTCACCCGGCATTCGCCGGTGAAGCAGTGCGTGAATTCGTCGACGAAGCCTTCGGGCTCGTTGCCGAGGTCGAGCGTTGTCAGGCGCTTTGCGCGCTCGGGCTGCACCGGATCGGCGGGGACGCGGCGTTGGTTTTGGGCCATCGGCATCGCTCACTCCACCGGCAGGATCGCCAGAGCGATCGTTTCGGAACTGACGCCGCTGAGTTGCAGCAGCAACTCGCCTGCGCCGAGCTCGTAGCGCACCAGCTTGCGCACGCCTTCACAATCGGTGGCGCCGCTAAAGCCGCCGGGCTTAAGTGTTCGGTCCGCTTGCACGGCGTCGATCCACGCGGCCGCCGGCAGCGCCACCGTATAGGTGCCGGCCTTGCCGACCTGCTTGATGCGGACGAAGCCGGCGAAACGCTCCGGCGCCGAGCCGCGTTCGGGCGGCTTCGGCAGAGAAGCTTCGGCCGCCGGCTTCAACGCCAGCACGATCGCGCGCGTTGGCAGCGCGTCTAATGTCTGACCGGACGTGAGTTGCGTTTTGTCGGGCGCGGTCAGGCTGGCGCGCTCCCGATCGATCGGCCATTTGAACGCGGCGCAGCCGCTCGGCTCCGCGGCGCCGGCCGTGATGGTGGAAATTCCGAGAAGGATCAAAATGATCGCGGCCTGCGGGGCGCGTGCGATCGACATCATGCAGGCTCCAACCTTCGACCCGCAGAAAATGCGGTCGAGTTGCAGATGGTTGGAACCCTCGTTCCTGACGACGGTGGGCGCTTACGGCGCGGCACCGTCATCAGGATAGCAAAAGCGGCGAGAGATGGAAGCGCGCTGCATCAAAAGCTGCGCGCCTCCGTGTCGCAACGGTCAGGCCGGCTGCGCGCCGGTCTTGATCAAGGTGCCGACATGCTGGCCGCGCAGCGCCGCGGTAAGCTTGCCGGGCTTCAGGCCGTTGACGACCTGTACCCGCTCGATGTGGCGCGCATTGGCCATCACGTCGAACAGCGCGCGGTCGAGCGGCAGGGTGCCGTCGTGCTTGGCGAGATCGGCATAGCTGGTCTCGGCGATCAGCTTGGCCTTGTCGCCGCCGGGGGCGTTCGGATCGGCGCTGTAAACGCCGTCGACGTCCTCGACGATTGTCAGGCCGGCGGCACCGAGCGCATCCGCCAGCAGGAAGGCGCCGACGTCGCAGCGATGCGGCGGCAGCCGCGCGCCGGGGAATTCGTGGTTGTGGTAGGGCGGGAAGGCGCTCGCCACCACCGCACGCGCCGCGCTGAGATGGATCGCGAGCTGGTTCGCCACCGTCGGCTTCTCGACGTACGATACGCCTTCCGGCGCCAGCATGGTCGCGAGGATGTGGCCGTTCTGTCCGGCCTCGCTGGCTGCCAGCGGCGCGAGCGAACCGACCGGCAGGCCGAGATCCAGCGCGACGCTGTAGAGATGCCGGGCGCGGACACCGGCGCCGGTCAGGATCAGCAGGCGATGCTCGGGCAGCAGCGCGCGCAGTTCGTCGACGACCGGCAGGATCGCTTCGGCGCCGCGGTCCATGATCGAGCGGCCGCCGATCTTCACGACCTGTAGCCAGGGTAGGATGCGGATTGGCTTCTTGCCCGCGACCGGGCGGGTGAGATTGCTGTCGAGCAGCGTCTGGCGCGCGAGCGGCGAGGCGACGTGCTTGATGTGGTTGGTATCAGCCATGGTCGATCCTCAGTTCGCGGTGATGATGGTGCCGACGTGCTCGCCAGCGAGCGCGCGCGTCAGATTGCCCGGCACCAGGCCGTTGACGACCTGAACCTCGCGCACGTGGCGTGCGGACTTCAGCAGGTCGAGCACGGGGAATTCGAGGATCGAATCGTGCAGACCCTTGGCCTTCATCTCGTCGACCGAAATCTTCGGAATGAAGGTGGCGTTCTTCGAGGTCTTCGGGTTCTCGGTGTAAAGGCCGTTCTCGTCCTTCACGTAGATCATCGCCTTGCAGCCGAACTGCTCGGCCATCAGGTAACAGCCGGCGTCCGTGCGATACGGCGGGATCACGCCGTCGGCGGAGGGGCGCATCCACAGGCCGTAGGGGGGCATGCCCGAGAACACGACGGCATTTACTTCCTTGAGATACAGCGGCACCGCCGACAGCCCGGCATCGCCGACCGACGAGATGCCGTGCTTGGCGAGCAGTTGCCCGAGCATCTCGGCGTTCTGGCTGGCGACCGAAGCGCCAAGCTGTGACAGCACGCCGGCCGGCAGGTTCAGGCCTGCCGCGATCGAATACAGGTGCCGCGCGCGTGTGCCGGCGCCGGTGCCGATCAGCAGCTTGTGGTCCTTGCGCGCCGAGACGATCTCCTCGACCAGCGGATAGACCGCAGCACGGCCGCGGTCGATCACGCTCTGGCCTCCGATCTTGATCACGGTGGCGTCGGGCAGGATGCGATAATCCGCTGCAGCTTCGGTAGCGGCCAGAAGCTCGGGATCGGACATCGATCGCTGCATCAGCAGCGCTTCGAGCTCCGCAGGGGTGTGGGCCATGAAAGATTCCTTGTGCATAGGCAGGTCAACGCTGCCGGGGCGGCGTCAGAGAGGGATTCGCGCTGGCGTTTATGGGAGGCAGGGGCCTCGGCCGTCTGGCAGCAGAGCACCGCAAACCGAAACAGTTGCGGTAGCTGGCTCCTTGGTGGAACCCGCCAAATGTGTCGCTAACGGATCTGTCCGTCAATTAGAAATAGTAGCTATTAATGAGTAAATTCAAGGCGTTATGTAGCTGTCGGTGACGACGCTGCCAGCTTTGCGAAGCGTCATTTGGCGTACAGATGGGCTGTATCAGGGCTGAGCCACTGGACGTCCCGGAGAGCGGGCCGAACGTTCTGCAATACCGGCGCTCTCCGCAGCCGCAATCCCGCTGAAGTCGATCGCTTCGCCGCGCATCCGCGATAGCGTCGCAAGCGCCCGGTCGCGGTCGCCCTCGAGCAGTTCGCGATAGTGCGTCTCGGCCGCATTCGGGCGGCGCTGACGGATCGCCCGCAGCGTCGAGGCCATCAGGTCGGCACTCTGCCGGCGGATCTTGCGGGTCTGATAGTCGAGCGGTGATTTCCAGATCGTCGTCCACACCGTCTGGTTGGCGAGGTCGGCGAGGAGTTCGACCAGCAGCTCGTTGCCGGAGCCGCGCGCGATGGTGCGCACGGCGCGCGTCGTGGTGCGCGCGAAGCTGAGCGGATCGTCGATCTCGACACCTGCATTCAGCTCATCGCAGCGCCGCGCCAAAGTATCAACGAAGCTCTCGATCGGCGAGGTCGCCATCGTCCGCACCGCCAGCATCGACAGCGCGGTGCGGACGTTGAACAGATCGGCGACGGATTTCAGCGACAGCGGTTTGACGTAAGCGCCGCGGCGCGGATTGAGCTCGACCAGACGGCGCCGCTCGAGAATGCGGATCGCTTCGCGGATCGGGCCGCGGCTGACGCCGAAGTCACGCGCGAGGTCGAGCTCGACCAAACGTTCGCCTGCCTTACGACGCCCGGACACGATGTCGGCGCCAAGCTCCTCGGCGATCTGATCCGGCAGCGTGCGCAGAGAGAACCGCCCCACCGGTGCGGCCTCATCGTCGCCAGCGGCCCTGCGATAGGTTGTCGCTGCCATATTGTCTCCTCGGCTCCCCGCGGCGGTTCGCGTGCTGGTTCTCATTCGTAGCGTGACAGTCGATTGTTGACAATCGACAACCGGTGCCCTTTGATGGCCTCACCGTCGCCGGACAGATACCGGCGCCAAAGCCGGACAGGCGACGGACCGCATGCGCACGCTGCGGATCAAGGGAGGTAGCCGGCGATGACGTTCGCGCAGATGCGAACCCGCACCCGAAATGTCGGGGCGAAGGTGCGCTCACTATCCGCAGCGCCGCAGCACGCCTCCGAGTTCAAGCAAATCGCTTCGGCTATTGCTGTAGCTGCTTGCGGCCTTGTGAGCTGACGTGTCGTGATGTCGGCCAGTCAAACCATTACGCTGGATCGTGCAGCCGTGCCTGGCAATGCCGGAGCGCCGCTGCTTTCGGTGCGCGATCTGTCGCTGTCGTTCGCGACCGCCGGCGGTTCGCTGCCGATCACGCGCAACGTCGGCTTCTCGATCGCGCCCGGCGAGCGCGTCGGACTGGTCGGTGAGAGCGGCTGCGGCAAGACGGTGACCGGGCTGTCGCTGCTGCGATTGCTGCCGGCGCACAACGCACAGGTACGCGGCGAGATCGTGTTCGACGGCGTCGATCTGTTGAAGCTGTCGCCGCGGCGAATGCGTGCGGTGCGCGGCCGCGATATCGCGATGATCTTCCAGGAGCCGATGAGCGCGCTCGATCCGGTGTTCACCGTCGGCGATCAGATCAGCGAAGCCTATCGGGTGCATTTTCCGGTGAGCCGCGCCGAGGGTCGCGACCGCGCCATCGAGGCGCTGCGCGAAGTCGGCATTCCGGCGCCGGAGCGGCGCTGCGACGAGTATCCGCATCAACTCTCCGGCGGCATGCGGCAGCGCGTGATGATCGCGATGGCGCTGATCTGCAAGCCGAAGCTTCTGATCGCCGATGAGCCGACGACGGCGCTCGATGTCACCGTGCAGGCGCAGATCACCGACCTGTTGCGGTCGCTGAGCGAGCGTACCGGCACCGCGCTGATCTTCATCACCCATGATCTCGGCGTCGTCGCCGAAACCTGCACGCGGATGATCACGATGTATGCCGGGGAGGTCGTTGAGGACGCGCCGGTCGACGACGTGCTGATGCGGCCACGCCATCCTTACACCTCGGGCTTGCTGCGTTCGCTACCTGGGCTCAGCGCCCGCCGCGGTGTGCTGTCGTCAATCCCAGGACGGGTGCCGTCGCCAAATGCGATGCCGGCCGGCTGCCGGTTTCGCGCGCGCTGTGCGCATGCGGCGGCTGGTTGCGAGCGCGAGCAGGCGATGGTCGCGGTCGATGCCGGCCATGATGCCCGCTGCTGGCGGGCGACCGAACTGGCGTTGCCGGGAGCAGTGAATTGACCGAGCCAGTGTCCGCGTCTCCGAGCGATGTCATCGCGGTGCGCGATCTGCGCATCCTGTTTCCGACGCGCGACGGCCACGACACCGTCAAGGCGGTCGATGGTATGGATTTCGAGGTTCGCACCGGCGAAACCTTCGGCATTATCGGCGAGTCAGGATCAGGTAAGACGACGCTCGGCCGCGCTTTGGTGTCGTTGCTGAAGCCGACCGAGGGCCAGATCCTGCATCAGGGCGTCGACCCCGCCGCGCTGGGCGCCAGGGCGTTTCGCAAGCATCGCCGCGACTATCAGATCGTGTTTCAGGACCCCAATGCGGCGCTCAACCCGCGGATGACGATCATCGACAGCGTGATGGAGCCGCTGGAGATCGTCGGCGAGGGCGACGCGGCGTCACGCCGCCGCCGTTGCATCGCGGCGCTGGAGCGCGTCGGCCTGTCTCCGGAAGCTGCCGATCGCTATCCGCATCAGCTCTCCGGCGGACAGAAGCAGCGCGTCAACATCGCGCGGGTGCTGACGCTGCGCCCCAAGGTGATCGTCTGCGACGAGGTGGTGGCGGCGCTCGACGTCTCGATCCGCGGCGACGTGCTCAACCTGTTCGCCGATCTGCAGCGCGAGTTCGGCCTCACCTACGTGTTCATCACCCACGACATCTCCGTGGTGTCGCACATCTCGGATCGGATCGCCGTCACCTATCTGGGCAAGCTGATGGAGCTCGGCCCCGCCGAAGACGTGATCGAGCATCCGCTGCATCCCTATACGCGCGCGCTGCTGTCGGCCGAGCCGATTCCGCTGCCGTCGCACCTGCGGGTCGATCGCCGCATCATTCTCGAAGGCGAGATTCCGAGTCCGGTCGCGCCGCCGTCCGGCTGCCGGTTTCGTACCCGCTGCCCGTCGGTGCAGCCGCGCTGCGCGGATGAGATGCCGGCGTGGCGCGAGGTCAGGCCGGGGCACCGCGTCGCTTGCCATTTCGCGACCGCCGACGGTCCGCCGCCCGATCAACGACAAGCACAAAACACAACAATCATGGGAGGACCAACATGCGCGTGATCGATTTCGGTGAACGCACGCTGCGCCGTCGCGAGGTTCTGGCGCTGCTCGGCGGCGCGGCTGCGACCGGCGTGCTCGGACTGCCGGGGCAGGCATTCGCCGCCAAGACCGGCGGCATTCTGAAGGTCGCTGCGCCCGCCAATCCGTCGTCGCTCGATCCGGCGACCGGCGGCGCCGGCTCCGATCACAGCATCCTGTGGACGATCTACGACACCCTGGTGGAATGGGACTACGACACCCTGAAGCCGAAGCCGGGCCTCGCGAAGTGGTCGTATCCCGATCCGAAGGTCATGGTGCTGGACATCTCCGAAGGCATCAAATTCCACGACGGCACGCCGCTCGACGCCGAGGCGGTGAAGTTCAACCTCGATCGCAACCGCTCCGACCAGCGCTCCAACGTCAAGCCGGACCTGTCCAGTGTCGACAGCGTCGAAGTCACCGGCCCGCTGCAGGTCACGCTGAAGCTGAAGAATCCCGACACCGCGCTGCCGGCGATCCTGTCGGATCGCGCCGGCATGATGGTGTCGCCGACCAACATCAAGGCGCTCGGCAACGACACCGATCGCAAGCCGGTCGGCGCCGGCCCGTGGAAGTTCGTCCGCTGGAACGACAATGAGATCGTCGTCGTCGCGCGCAACGAAAACTACTGGCGCAAGGGGCGGCCGTTCCTCGACGGCATCGAGTTCAACATCATCCCGGAGAATGCCACAGCGCTGCGGTCGGTGGTCGCCGGCCAGAACGACATGGCGTTCCAGCTGCCGGCGCGGCTGAAGCCGGTGATCGAACGCGCCAAGGACCTCAAGCTGGTGTCGTCGCCGACGCTGTATTGCATTCAGGTGTATTTCAACTACGCCCGTGCGCCGCTCGACAACGTCAAGGTTCGCCAGGCGATCAACTATGCGCTGGATCGCGATACCTTCGTCAAGGCGGCGCTGAGCGGCCTTGGCGAGCCGGCGCGGATGACGTTGCCGAGCTCGCACTGGGCCTATGCCAAGGACGTTGCCGGCACCTATCCGTACGATCCGGAGAAGGCGAAGAAGCTGCTCGCCGAGGCCGGCTACAAGGACGGGCTGGAGATGACGATCGGCGGCTACACCGATCAGGACTCGGTGCGGCGTGGCGAGGTCATTCAGGACCAGCTCGGTAAGGTCGGTATCAAGCTGAAGTTTACTCGCGGCACCATTGCCGAGATTAGCGCGCAGTTCTTCGCCCAGGAGAAGAAGTTTGACATGCTGGTGTCGGCCTGGACCGGTCGCCCGGATCCGAGCATGACCTACGGGCTCGGCTTCGATAAGGGCGCTTACTACAATGCTGGCCGCACCGCCGATCCTGAGCTGTCGAAGCTGATTCAGGAAAGCCGCGCCAGCCAGGATCTCAACGAGCGCGCCGCCGTGTTCGCCAAGATCCAGCGCTTCACCGTGGAGCAGGCGCTGTCGGCGCCGCTGGCGTTCCAATACGAGCTCGACGCGCTGTCGGCGAAGGTCAAGGACTTCCAGCCGAACCTGCTCGGCAAGCCGAAGTTCGAGAACATCTCGCTCGCCTGATCAAACGGCGCCGCGACTGCTCGCGGCGCCGTTCTGCCAAATGGGTTTGGTCATGTTGAACGCCATGCGTCTGCGCATCATCGGTCGCCGCCTGTTGCACGCGGTGCCGGTGGTGGTGCTGTCCACCTTCATCGTGTTCGGGCTGCTCAAGCTGGTGCCCGGCGACGTCGCGGTGACGCTGGCGGGCGACAACGCGTCCGAGCAGCGCATCGCCGAGATCCGCGAGCTGTATGGCCTGAACCAGCCGTTCCTGGTGCAATACGGCGCCTGGCTGTGGAAGGCCGTGCAGGGCGATCTGTCGACCTCGCTGGTGTCCAGCGAGGCGGTGCTGACCTCGATCGAGCGCTGCCTGCCGCACACGCTGCTGATCGTGGCGCTGGCGCTGCTGACCGCGTTGGTGATCGGCGTGCCGCTCGGCATCGCGGCGGCGGCAAAGCCGGGCTCGTGGATCGATGGCATCGTGATGGCGATCGCCTCGCTCGGCGTCGCCGTGCCGAATTTCTGGCTCGGCATGTTGCTGGTGGCGTTCTTCTCGCTGCAGCTCAATTGGTTGCCGGCAACCGGCGCCGTGTCGCTGATGAAGGACCCTGCCGCCGCGCTTAGCCATGCCATCTTGCCGGCGCTCGCACTGGCCTCCGGTGGTATCGCCGAGGTGGCGCGTCAGCTACGCTCCTCACTGGTGGAGATCCTGTCGTCGCAGCAGGTCCGCACCCTGCATGCCAAAGGCCTGCCACCATCGTCGATCCTGTGGCGGCACGGCTTGAAGAACGTCAGCGTCAATCTGCTCACCGTCATCAGCCTGCTGGCGAACCGGATGTTGGCCGCGACCGTTGTCGTTGAGGCGGTGTTCGCGATCCCCGGCATGGGCGGGCTGATCGTCAACGCCGCGATGCACCGCGACTTCCCGGTGGTGCAGGGGGTGGTGTTTACCATGGTGCTGATCGTGGTGACGCTGAACCTGCTCACCGACATCCTCTACAGCGTGCTCGACCCGAGGATCGCGTCATGACGTCGGTCTCGCTCACCGCCCCTCCGCATCAGCATCGCCGCCGCCGGATGCGCCGCTTCCTGCGCTGGTTCGTGTCCGATCTGCGCGGCGCGATCAGCCTGACGTTTCTGCTGATCCTGCTGGTGATCTCGCTGCTGGCGCCGTGGATTGCGCCGTATAACCCTGTCGCCCAGGACATCGATGCGGCGCTGGCGCCGATGTCGGCACAGCATTGGCTCGGCGCCGACGATCTCGGCCGCGACACGCTGAGCCGGCTGATTTACGGCGGCATGGCGTCGCTGTATGCAAGCTTCCTGGCGGTTGCGATCGCGGTGCTGATCGGTGTGCCGGTCGGCATCCTGGCCGGCTATCTCGGCGGCTGGGTCGACACCATGATCAGCCGCGTCATCGACAGCTTTCTGTCGTTCCCGGCGATCGTGCTGGCGATCGCCGTCACCGGCGCGCTCGGCATCGGTCTCACCAATGGCATGATCTCGGTCGGCATCGTGTTCGCGCCGCAGCTTGCGCGGCTGGTGCGGGCCCGCACGCTGGTGGTCCGGCAGGAACTGTATGTCGATGCGGCGCGCTGCTTCGGCGGTTCGACCACGCGCATCTTGTGGCGCCACGTGTTGCCGAACGCGATCCAGCCGGTCATCGTGCAGGTGACGCTGCTGCTCGCTGCCGCGCTGCTCGCCGAGGCCAGCCTCAGCTTCCTCGGTCTCGGCATTCAGCCGCCCGATCCGAGCTGGGGCGCCATGCTGGCGCGCGCCTATCAGAACATGGAGATCGCGCCGGAGCAGATGTATCCGCCCGGGCTCGCCATCCTGTTCACGGCGCTCGCCTACAACACGCTCGGCGAGTCCTTGCGGGCGGCACTCGATCCGACGATGAAGCGCAACTGATCAAACAAGAACAACAAGGACGAGACATGACCGTGGACGCCAAGGAAGCTGACTATCTGGCAAAGCTGCACGAGCTGTGGGCCAAGGCGTGGCCGAAGGGCACGCCGCGCGAGCCACAATATCTGCACGGCGAGGTCGCCCTCAGCGAATATCTGCGCGCCTGGGCCAAATCCGCGCCGCTGCGGCCGGCAGTGATCTTCTACGGTCACGTCACCACTTATGCGGATCTCGACGAGCAGAGCGATCGCTTCGCGGCGCTGCTGATGCAGAAGGGCGTGAAGAAGGGTGACCGCGTCGCGGTGTTCCTACCGAACTGCCCGCAGTTCCACATCGTGTTCTTTGGCATCCTCAAGCTCGGCGCGATCCACGTGCCGGTCAGCCCGCTGTCGCGCGCCTTCGAGCTGTCCTACGAGCTCAACGACACCGACGCCGAAGTCATCGTGGCGCTCGACCAGCTCGCCGGCGTGGTCGAGCAGGTCCGCTCCGAGACCTCGCTGCGCGAAGTGATCGTCACCAGCTTTGCCGATGTGATCCCGGCCAATCCGACGATCCCGGTGCCGGATTCGGTGAGCGGCCCGCGGATCGCCGTGCCAGGCGCGACCGACCTGCTGCCGGCGCTCGCCGCGCTGCCCAAGCCGGAGCCGTTGCCGCCGGCCGCGCTCGACGAGGTCGCAGCGCTCAACTACACCGGCGGCACCACCGGCATGCCGAAGGGCTGCGTCCACACCCAGCGCGACATGGTCTACACGGCGGCAGCCAATCACGGCATCTCGGTGGTGGCCGATCAGAACAGCGTGTTCCTGTCGTTCTTCCCCGAGTTTTGGATCGCGGGTGAAAACTTTGGCCTGATCTTCCCCCTGTTCACCGGCGCGACGCTGGTGCTGCTGGCGCGCTGGGATGCGCTCGGCGTGCTCACCGCGATCCAGCGCTACAAGGTCAACGTCACCGCGATGCCGGTCGACGGCGCGGTCGAGCTGATGGATCATCCGCGCTTCAAGGAATTCGATCTGTCCTCGCTCAGCCAGGTGCGGGTGGTTTCGTTCGTCAAGAAGCTCAACCCCACCTATCGCAAGCGCTGGAAGGATCTCACCGGCACGATCCTCACCGAAGCCGCGTGGGGCATGACCGAGACCCACACCTCGAACACCTTCACGGCCGGCTTCCAGGGCGACGATTTCGATCTGGTCTCCCAGCCGATCTTCGTCGGCCTGCCGGTGCCGGGTGCGGAGTTCAAGATCACCGACTTCGAGACCGGCGAGCTGGTGCCGCTCGGCGGTGAAGGCGAAATCCGTGTCCGCACGCCGTCGCTGCTCAAGAGCTACTGGAATAAGCCGGAGGCGACCGCCCAATCGCTGGTCGACGGCTGGCTGCGCACCGGCGATATCGGCACCATCGATCCGCAGGGCTTTCTGCACTTCCTCGGCCGCCGCAAGGAAATGCTCAAGGTCAAGGGCATGAGCGTGTTTCCGCCGGAGATCGAAGCGCTGCTCGGTCAGCATCCGAAGGTGCTCGGTTCGGGCGTGGTCGGACGCGACGATCCCGGCAAGGGCCAAGTGCCGGTCGCCTTCGTCCAACTCAAGCCGGAGGCCGAAGGCACCATCACGCCGGCTGAGTTGCAGGCCTGGTGCGCCGAGCGGATGGCGGTCTACAAGGTTCCGGAGATCCGTATTATCGACGCGCTGCCGATGACCGCGACCGGCAAGGTGAAGAAGCAAGAGCTCAACGCCAACGCGCCGCTGTGAAACGAGACGGCCGGCGACGCACAGGCGTTGCCGGCCCAAAGCTACCTGCCGAGGAAATCCCCAATGCCGTTCCGAAAACTGCTGATCGCCAACCGCGGCGAGATCGCGATCCGTATCGCGCGCGCCGCCGCCGAGTCCGGTCTGACCACGGTGGCGATCCATCCCGCCGACGATGCGGCGTCGCTGCACGTCCGCATCGCCGATCACGCAGAACAGATTCCCGGCCGCGGCGCGCGGGCCTATCTCGATATCGAAGCGGTGATCGCGGCGGCGAAGGCGGCGGGCTGCGATGCGCTGCATCCCGGCTACGGCTTCCTCAGCGAGAATGCCGATCTGGCGCGGCGCTGCGCCGAGGAGAGCATCACCTTCGTCGGTCCGTCGCCGGAAGCGCTGCGGCTGTTCGGCGACAAGGTCGCTGCCAAGGAACTGGCGAAACGCTGCGACGTGCCGATCATCGCCGGCACGGTCGGGCCTTCGACGCTGGAAGAGGTGCAGGCGTTCTTCGCCTCGCTCGGCGACAAGCCGGCGGTGATGATCAAGGCGATGGCCGGCGGCGGCGGCCGCGGCATGCGCGTGGTCGAGCGCGCCGAGGATCTCGCCGACGCCTATGCGCGCTGCCAATCCGAGGCCAAGGCGGCGTTCGGCTATGAGGGCGTCTATGCCGAGCGGCTGATCCGCAATGCCCGGCACATCGAAGTGCAGATCATTGGCGACCGTCACGGCAATGTCAGCCAGCTGTGGGAGCGCGAATGCACGATCCAGCGGCGCAATCAGAAGCTGATCGAAATCGCACCGAGCCCGTCGCTGCCGGAGGGGCTGCGCAGCCGCATCGTCGAGGCGGCCAAGACCCTCGCGGCAGCGGCGAACTACGACAGCCTCGGCACCTTCGAATTCCTGGTCGACGGTGAAGCCGGCGAGGGCGACGGCGCTTTTGCTTTCATCGAAGCCAATCCGCGGCTGCAGGTCGAACACACCGTCACCGAAGAGGTGCTGTCGGTCGATCTGGTGCGCTCGCAGCTCGCCGTCGCCGGCGGCGCGATGCTGGCAGCGCTCGGGCTCGATCAGGCCTCGGTGCCGCGGCCGCGCGGGTTCGCGATCCAGCTCCGCGTCAACATGGAAACGATGGACGCCAAGGGCGCGACCAAGCCGACCGGCGGCACGCTGGCGATCTTCGAGCCGCCGTCCGGCCCCGGCGTTCGCGTCGATACGTTCGGCTACGCCGGCTACACCACCAGCGCGGCTTACGACTCGCTGCTCGCCAAGGTGATCGTGCATGGCCGCGGCGATTGGGCCGAGGCGGTCGCCAAGGCATCCCGTGCGCTGCGCGAGTTCCGCATCGGCGGCGTCGCCACCAACATCCCGCTGCTGCAGGCGATCCTCGCGCATACCGACTTCAAGGCCAATCGCGTCAGCACCAGCTTCATCGATCGGCACGTCGCCGATCTGGTCGAAGCCGCGCAGCAGTTTGGTCAGCCGCTGATCGCGACGGAGAGCGCCGACAAGCGGAGCAGCGGTGCCGCTGCTGCCAACGCCGAGCCGGTGCCGGAAGGCGCTGTCGCGATCGCCGCGCCGCTGCAGGGCACCGTGGTGGCGATCACCGTTGCAGAGGGCGACGTGGTGCGGCCGGGGCAGCAGCTCGCGGTGATCGAGTCGATGAAGATGGAGCATCTGGTTGCGGCCGAGCAGGGCGGCCGTATCCGGCGCATCGTCGCCGCCGATGGCGTGACGCTGATGCAGGGCGAGCCGATCCTGTATTTCGAGCCGCAGGACGTCGAAGGCGACCACGTCGTCGCCGAAGAGGATATCGATCTCGATGCAATCCGGCCGGACCTCGCCGAGATGCTGGCGCGCCAGGCCAATACGCTCGACGAGAACCGCCCCGACTCGGTCGGGCGGCGGCGCAAGACCAACCAGCGCACCGCGCGCGAGAATGTCGCGCAGCTCGTCGACGAAGGCTCGTTCATGGAATACGGCAGCCTCGCGATCGCCGCGCAGCGCCGCCGCCGTCCGCTCGACGACCTCATTAAGAATACGCCGGCCGACGGCCTCGTCACCGGCGTCGCCACCGTCAACGCCAAGCAGTTCGGCGAGCACGCCGCGCGCTGCATGGTAATCGCCTACGACTACACCGTGCTGGCCGGCACCCAGGGCCACATGAACCACAAGAAGATCGACCGGATGCTGACGCTGGTCGAGCAGTGGCGGATGCCGCTGGTGTTCTACGCCGAAGGCGGCGGCGGCCGTCCGGGCGACACCGATCGGCTCGGCATGACCGGCCTCGACGGTCCGTCGTTCGTGCAGTTCGCCAAGCTGTCCGGCCTGGTGCCGGTGGTCGGCATTGTCTCCGGCTATTGCTTCGCCGGCAACGCCGCGATGCTCGGCTGCTGCGACGTCATCATCGCCACCCAGAACGCCTCGATCGGCATGGGTGGGCCGGCGATGATCGAAGGCGGCGGCCTCGGCGTGTATCATCCGGCCGAAGTCGGCCCGGTGTCGTTCCAGTCGCCGAATGGCGTGGTCGACATCCTGGTGCAGGACGAAGAAGAGGCGACTCGCGTCGCGCAGAAATATCTGTCCTACTTCCAGGGCGCGGTGAGCGAGTGGAAGGCTCCGGATCAGCGGCTGCTGCGCCGAGCAATCCCCGAGAACCGGCTGCGGGTGTACGACATCCGCACCGTCATCGATCTGATTGCCGATGAGGACTCGGTGCTCGAACTGCGCCGCGATTTCGGCGTCGGCATGATCACCGCCTTCATCCGGATTGAAGGCAAACCGTTCGGCCTGATTGCCAATAATCCTAAGCATCTCGGCGGTGCGATCGACGCCGATGCCGGCGACAAGGCGGCGCGCTTCCTGCAGCTCTGCGATGCGTTCGACATTCCGATTGTGTCGCTGTGCGACACGCCCGGCTTCATGGTCGGCCCGGAAGCCGAGAAGACCGCGATCGTTCGCCACGTCGCGCGGATGTTCGTCACCGGCGCCAGCCTCACCGTGCCGCTGTTCGGCATCGTGCTGCGCAAGGGCTACGGCCTCGGCGCGCAGTCGATGATCGGCGGCGGTTTCCACGCATCGTTCTTCACCGCGGCCTGGCCGACCGGTGAATTTGGCGGCATGGGACTTGAGGGTTACGTGCGGCTCGGCTTCCGCAAGGAGATGGAGGCGATTGCCGATCCGGCCGAGCGCGAGGCTTACTACAAGAACAAGGTCGCGGAGTTGTATGCCAACGGCAAGGCGGTCTCGATCGCGTCGGTGTTCGAGATCGACAATGTGATCGATCCAGCCGAGACGCGGCGCTGGATCATGGCCGGGCTGCGCTCGGTGCCGACGCCGCCGGAGCGCAGCGAGCGCAAGCGGCCCTGCATCGACACTTGGTAACAGCCGGCGCGGAAACGATTGGGAGCGAAACGATGACGCAAGCTGCATTCGAGACGCCGATCGACGACACCGGCGAGGCGCTGGTCGGGCCGTGGCGGCAGCCGCGGCAGATGCTGCATGCCCAGGTGTACGATTCGCACGCCTCGATCCACGACGACGCCACCGCTCAGAAGCTCGGCTTCAAGGGCGGCACGATCGAAGGCCCGACGCATTTCAGCCAGTTCGCGCCGCTGTGCGAACGGCTGTGGGGCAAGGAATGGTTCGAGACCGGTTGCATCTCGGCTCACTACCGTAACGCCGCGTTCGAGGGCGAAGACGTTCAGGCGATCGTCGACAAGCCCGCGGCCGGTGGCCGTCACACCACCATCCGCATGGTCAAGCGCGACGGCACCGAAGTGCTGCGCGGCACGGTCTCGGTCGGCCGCGACGCGCCGCCGTCCGCGCTCGACGTCCGCCTTACCGAACTGAAGCCGCTGGCCGATCCGGTGATCTTGCGCGACGTCTCGGTCGGAATGACGACCAAGACTCAGGCGGCGCGCATGGACCACGATCAGGTCATGGGCGAGCTGTATCCGTTCTCGCTGGCGCAGAAGCTCGAGGTCATCACCGAGTCGTCGCCATATTATCGACCGGGAGGCGGTTCGCCGTGGGGCAAGGCGATCATCCCGCTGGAGATGCTGAGCGTGCTGTTCCAGTACCTCAGCAAGCAGGATGGTTTGCCGGTGCGTGGCCCGGTGGTCGGCCTGTTCGCCGATCAGGAGATCCGGCTGATCGAGGGGCCGCTCTATGTCGGCGAGCCGTATCGGATTGAGCGCAAAGTGGTGGCGCTGTCCGGCAGCAAGCGAACCGAGAGCATGTGGGTGCGCAGCGAAGCCTATGACGCGACCGATCGCCTGGTCGCGACCATGCTGCTGAACTCGGCGACACTGAAGGACTCCTACGGCCCCTATGCGCAGGAATACGCCGCGCTGTATCCGACGGGATAGTCTTGCCTATTGGGTCAGGAACAGGCTGGCCGCAATCGCCACCGTGATGATCGCGGTGGCGACCACGCCCGTGGTTTGCAGTGCGCCGAACCGCCGCATCGCGAATGCGAAGGCGATAATGATCAACGAGACGACGATCAGCCCCAGCTTGGCTTCGGTCATGGGTCCCTCATGGTTTGACGGAGCCATCCTAGCGGCCGGCGGGACGGGCTGTTTGTCGGGGCGCAAGCTCGGGTGAGTTGCCTGCGAGTTTGTCGCGGCACAACGTTCCGGCAGGAGCCGCCTCTATCGTCGCGCCATGACCGACGCGATCGCAGCGGGCCTGCCCGCGGTTTCCGACAGCACCGATAGCCGCGCAACGTCCAGTGCCAGCGCGCTGGATTCGCTGCCTGGTCACCTGATGATGTGGGTGTTGATCTTCAGCGAACTCGCCGCATTCGGCGCGCTGCTGATCGGGTTCCAGATCGCGCGGGCGCTGCAGCCTGAAGCGTTCGCGGTCGGGCAGGGCCAGCTCGATCCGGCGCTCGCCGCCGCCAATACGCTCTGCCTGGTGTCGAGCGGCTGGTTCGCCGCCAAGGCCAACGCCGCTGCTCATGCTGGCTCACGCCAGGCGACGTGGCACTGGACGCTGGGTGCCTGTCTGCTCGGCGCCGGGTTCATCGCCATCAAGCTGTTCGAATATGCCGGCGAGATCGGCCGCGGTGCCGATATCGATGGCAGCACCTTCTTCACGCTGTACTTTCTGCTTACCGGATTCCATCTGCTGCATGTCGGGCTCGGGATCGCGATCCTGCTCGGCGTGGCGTGGCGCGCCAATGCGGCTGCGGTCGAAAGCGGAACCTGTTTCTGGCACATGGTCGATCTGGTGTGGCTGGTGATGTTCCCGATCGTCTATCTGATGCGGTGACGCGATGATCCGGTTCGCTCAGCGCCGAGATCGCAGCGCGATTGCTCTCCTGCTGCTGACCATCCTCGGTGTTTTACTCAGTCGTGGTGCAGCTGCTGCGTTTGCCGGCGGCGCCGTGCTGATGGTGATCGCAGTGCTAAAAGCCCGCCTAGTTGTACTCGATTATTTCGGGTTCCGCGGTGCGCCCGGGCCGTGGCGGGCGCTGCTGTTCGGCTGGATCGCGCTGGTGGCGTGCGGCGCACTCGCCTCGCCATTGGTACAAACCATTCGCTAATCGTTCCGAACCTTGAGCCAGCACAAAGTTGCGGCGATCCGGTCGATTAGTGTCGCTGACGAAGCTGCAGCGCCGCACCTTCGCCTCCCCCACATCGAAAAGGAATCACGTGATGGCTGAACGCCTCACCAAGTCTGCCGCGCGCAATGTGTTCTTCGGCGGCTCGGCCTTCTTCTTCGCGATCTTCATCGGGCTCACCGCTCACAGCCATTATTACATCGCGACCAAGTCGACCGACGTCTCGACGCTGACCCCCTCGGTGGCCCGCGGCAAGCATGTTTGGGAAAAGAACTCCTGCATCAACTGTCACACCCTGCTCGGCGAGGGTGCGTATTTCGCTCCTGAACTCAGCAACGTCTGGGTGCGCTGGGGCGGCGATAAGGATCCGGCTCAGGCCCGCGAGATGCTGAAATCCTGGATGGCGTCGCAGCCGTCCGGCGTCCAGGGACGGCGGCAGATGCCGCAGTTCCATTTGACCGATCAGGAGGTGGGTGACCTCGCCGACTTCCTGGAGTGGACCAGCAAGATCAAGACCCAGCACTGGCCACCGAACGACGCCGGCTGATCCGACCTTCACGCATCCGCATCAGAAAGACCTCGTGATGAAATATCAAACCCAAAAGGTCGCGTTGCTGTATTTCTACGGCGCGTTGACGCTGTTCCTCGCCCAGGTGTCGTTCGGCGTGCTCGCCGGCACCATCTATGTGCTGCCGAACACGCTGTCGGAGCTTCTGCCCTTCAACATCGTCCGGATGATCCACACCAACGCGCTGATCGTCTGGCTGCTGATGGGCTTCATGGGCTGTGCCTATTATCTGGTGCCCGAAGAGGCCGAGAACGAGCTGTTCAGTCCGCTGCTGGCGAAAGTGCAGTTCTGGCTGTTCTTCGGCGCTGCCGGTGCCGCGGTGGTCGGCTATCTTTTCCACTATCACGAAGGGCGCGAGTTTCTCGAGCAGCCGTTCGTGATCAAGGTCGGCATCGTCGTGGTCTGCCTGATCTTCCTGTTCAACATCACCATGACGGTGCTGAAAGGGCGCAAGACCACCATCACCAACATACTGCTGTTCGGGCTGTGGGGCGTGGCGATCTTCTTCCTGTTCGCGTTCTACAACCCGGCCAATCTCGCGCTCGACAAGATGTATTGGTGGTACGTCGTGCACCTCTGGGTCGAGGGCGTGTGGGAGCTGATCATGGCGTCGGTGCTGGCGTTTCTGATGATCAAGCTCAACGGCATCGATCGCGAAGTGGTCGAGAAGTGGCTCTACGTCATCATCGGCCTGGCGCTGTTCTCCGGCATCCTCGGCACCGGCCACCATTATTACTGGATCGGTGCGCCGGGCTACTGGCAGTGGATCGGCTCGCTGTTTTCGACCCTCGAAGTCGCACCGTTCTTCACCATGGTGGTGTTCACCGTGCAGATGACCTGGAAGGCCGGCCGCAAGCATGAGAACCGAGCCGCGCTGCTGTGGTCGGTGGGCTGTTCGGTGATGGCGTTCTTCGGTGCTGGCGTCTGGGGCTTCCTGCACACGCTGTCCAGCGTGAACTACTACACCCACGGCACCCAGGTCACCGCGGCGCACGGCCACCTCGCCTTCTTCGGCGCCTATGTGATGCTGAACCTGGCGATGATGACCTACGCGATCCCGCAGCTCCGCGGCCGGGCGCCGTACAACCAGGCGCTGTCGATCGCCAGCTTCTGGCTGATGTGCACGGCGATGAGCGTGATGACCTTCGCGCTGACCTTCGCCGGCATCATCCAGGTGCATCTGCAGCGCGTGCTCGGCCAGGGCTACATGGAGGTGCAGGACCAGATCGCGCTGTTCTACTGGGTGCGGCTCGGCTCCGGCGTCGCCGTGCTGATCTCTGCGCTGATGTTCGTCTGGGCGATCCTCGTCGCCGGACGCACCAAGCAGGCCACGCTGACTGGCGCCCTGCAACCGGCCGAATAGGCCCCCTGGCGGCCACGGGGATCCGTGGCCGCCTCTTTCCATTCACGGAGATCGCCATGAAGCCCGCTCTGCATGCCATTGATGCGACGCTGCCCGCTCCGCCGCCCTACACGCCCGCCGGCAACGAATGTGCGCTGTTCGAACACGCCTGGAAGCGGCGGGTGCCGCTGCTGCTGAAGGGGTCGACCGGCTGCGGCAAGACGCGCTTCGTCGCGCACATGGCGGCGCGGCTCGGCCTGCCGCTGTTCACGGTGTCCTGCCACGACGATCTCACCGCGGCGGATCTCACCGGCCGCTACCTGCTGAAGGGTGGCGAGACGGTGTGGGTCGATGGTCCGCTGACCCGCGCGGTGCGGGAAGGCGGCATCTGTTATCTCGACGAAGTGGTCGAGGCCCGCAAGGACGTCGCAGTGGTGCTGCATCCGCTCGCGGACGATCGCCGCGTGCTGCCGCTGGAGCGCACCGGCGAGGAACTGCAGGCGCCACCGCATTTCATGCTCGTGGTGTCCTACAACCCCGGCTACCAGAGCCTACTCAAGGCGCTGAAGCCGTCGACCCGGCAGCGTTTCGCCGCCATCGAATTCGGCTTCCTCGCGCCCGAACAGGAGGTCGCGGTGGTGGCGGCCGAGAGCGGTCTGCCGAGCGAGCGCGTCGCGCCGCTGGTCGCACTCGCCGGCCGGCTGCGCAAGCTCAAGGGTCACGATCTCGAAGAGGGCGTCTCGACCCGGCTATTAGTGTATTGCGCCAGCCTGATCAGCGAAGGCCTCTCGGTGCGCGACGCCGTCCTCGCCGGCCTGATCGAGCCGTTGACCGACGATGCCGATGTGAAGGCCGCCCTGATCGAAGTTGCCAGCGCGGTGATGGGGTGATGCGTCTCCTCCGTCATTGCGAGCGAAGCGAAGCAATCCAGGTCACTGCACGGCGATGGATTGCTTCGTCGCTTCGCTCCTCGCAATGACGAGTCGATGGTCCGAACTCCGCTGAGAGGCCTGCCATGCTCGACTTCCTCGAACTCGAAGAAACCGTCGGTCGCGCCTGGCACCGGATGGTCGGGCGTGCGGCGAGCTATCCGGAGCATCCGGAGCACGCGGCGACGCTGAACGACTGCCGCGCCGCGCTTGGCGTGATGTATCGCGGGCTCGGGGGAGAGACCGCGGTGCAGCTTGCCGGCAGCAGCGCCCGCACCTCCGGCCACCGGCTCGGCTGGCGGCAGCGCATCGGGCTCGGCGAGGAGCGGCTGATGCAGCCCGGCCGCGACGACGCGACGCTGTTCTTGCCCGACCGAATCGCGCTGTTCGCCGATGTCGCGCTGAATCGCGCACTGTATCGCTGGCTGGCGGCCTGGTTCGCGGTGGCGCCGACCGGCAACGTACACGAAGCCGATCCGCTGCGGCGGGACGTGCTGCTGCTGCGGCGCGCGCACGCCACGACCCAGCAGGTGCTCGCGGCCTATCCCGGGCTTCATCGCTCTTATCATCAGCTTGCGGCCGCGACTGCGGCGGCGCGGCCGCGGCGGACCTTGCCGCGGATGGAGAGCGATCTCGAAACAGCGATCCAGGCACTGCTCGGCGCGGAAATCACGCCGGACCCCGAGCTGTGGCGGATGATCGTGACTGATAGGGAGATCTCGGTTCGGTCGCCACCGGGCTATCAGCCGTTCCTGCCGTGCCCATTGTGGGGTGAAGTCTGGACCCGCGATGTCGAGGCTCCGGTCCGCGATCCCGACGAAACCGACGAGGCGGCGTCCAAGCCGTGTTCGGAGCCGCGGCGCAAGGCGGCGAAGCGAAAGGCGGACGACGGGCCGAAGCGCGATCCGCTGGCGCTCAACCGGTTCGAGAAGATCCTGGCAATGGCCGAGATGGTCAATGTCGATCGGCCGACCGACGAGGACGACGACGAGCACGCCGACAAGGCGGCCGATGATCTCGACGAGATCATCATCGGCAAATCGACCAAGAAGCCCGCGAGCAAATTCCGTTTCGATCTCGATCTGCCGCCGCAGGCGATCGAGCACAGCCGGCTCACCGCCGGCAAGCTGTATCCGGAATGGGACTACAAGCGCGGCGCCTATCTTGCGGATCATTGCCGCATTCTGGCGCAGGACGCGCCGGAGCAGGGCGAGGCTTGGCAATGCGGTGAGGCGACGCGGGCGCTGGTCAAGCGGGTGCGGCGTCAGTTCGAAGCGTTGCGGCCGCGGCACGAGGTTCTGCGGGCGCAAGCCGACGGTCATGATCTCGATCTCGACGCGCTGGTGCGCTCGCGCTGCGAGATTGCCGCCGGCGATGGCGGCTTTGACCGCTTCCATCTCGCGGCCCGGCCGCAGGCGCGCGATCTCGCGGTGACGTTGCTGGTCGACGTCTCACTGTCGACCGATGCCTGGATCGACAATCGCCGCGTGCTGGATGTCGAGAAAGAAGCGCTGACGGTGCTGGCCCACGGCATCGAAGCCTGCGGCGATCAGCATAGCATCCTGACCTTTACGTCGCGCCGCCGGGATTGGGTGCGGGTGGAGACGGTGAAGGGCTTTGGCGAGAGCATGAGCCCGTTGGTTGAGCGGAGGATTGCCGCGCTGAAGCCCGGCTACTACACCCGGATCGGCGCGGCGCTGCGCCATGCCAGCGCGGAGCTGGCCAAACAGCCGCAGCGCAAGAAGCTGCTGCTGGTGCTGACCGACGGCAAGCCCAACGACGTCGACCACTACGAGGGCCGGTTCGCGCTCGAGGACAGCCGCAGGGCGGTGCAGGAAGCGCGCCGCAGCGGCATTGCGGTGTTCGGCGTCACCATCGATGTCGATGCGCAGTCGTATTTTCCGACGCTGTTCGGCCGCGCCGGTTATGCGATCGTCGGACATATCGGCCGGCTGCCCGCCGCGCTCCCCGGCATCTACCGCAACCTGATGGGGTGACCGGCGGCTGCCGCTCACTCCATCTCCTTCATCACCTGCGCATAGGTCAGCAACGCGAACAGCGCGGTGCCGCCGATGACGTTGCCGATCAGTACCGGCGCGACGAATCCGCCGAACACCTGGGCGATGCTGACCGAGCCGTCCAACATCAGCATGAACGCCTCCATGCTGCCGGCGACGATGTGCATGAAGCCGCCGGCCGAGATCAGCCAGGTCATCACCACGATGATCCAGACCTGACTGCCTTCCGCGCTCGGCAGCAGCCACACCATCGCGGCGATCAGGAAGCCGGCGGCGATCGCCTTCATCATCGCGGCGAACCAGCCGTATTCGACGACGTGGCGGCTGATCTCCAGCATCTCGTGCTTGAGCTCCGGCGTAATCGCCGGCGTGAAGCTGCAGAATGCTGCGGCGAATAGCGTGCCGGCGAAATTTGCCAGCAGCACCACGGCCCATAGCCGGGCGGCGCAGCCGAAATTACGCAGCGACCAATTCGCCATCACCGGCAGCACCACTGTGATGGTGTTCTCGGTGAACAGCTGCTGACGCGCCAGCACCACCATCAGAAAGCCGATCGAATAGCCGAAGCTGGTGACCAGCGGCCGCCAGCCGGTCGGCTCCAAATGCTGTTGAAGCACCGCCTGCGCGAGCAGCGAGAAGCTGATCGACAGGCCGGCGGCAAGCCCCGACCACCACAGCGACACCACCGGCCGCGCCATCTCCTCTTCGCCGAGGCGGCGGACGATCTCGTAGATCACCGGCGTCCGCGGACTCGATCGCGACTCGACGTCCTCGACCTCGCGCTCGGTGATCGCGGCGTGATTGTCCTGCGGATCGTCGGGCCGGCGCGACGAGGAGGATGCTGTGTGGTGCTGCGCTGACGCCATCGACGGTCCTTGGCCGCAAAGGCACGCAAGCCGGATCGCTCGCCGCCTAGCGGAAACCCAGGTCAAGTACGGCGCCGGATGGAAGTTCCAGCCGATCAGCGGCAGACGTTCGCGACCGCTATTGCGGGGCGTCGATGATCAGGATGTCGAGGTCGCGGCTCGGCTTGAAGTTGGTCTTGCGCACTTCAAACCGGGTGGGGCCGGTTTTGACCACGCCAGTCTCGCAGAAGCTGACCAGCGAGTTCGGCTTGCCTTTGTCGATCGTCAGATGGAAATCGCCGATCGGCTTGGCCCAATTGGCGCCGGTGGTCAGGACGTAGGAGACGCGCTGTTGCGGCGGCGGCTGGTTGCCGTTCTTCCGCGTCATCGCTGCGACCGCCTGGACGAACGAAGGCTCGGCGCAGAACTTGCGCGTGTAGTTGGCGCGCTCCTCTGCCGTCGAATATGGGCCCGTGATGCCGGTCTGCACGCTGCCGCCGACGCTCGGGGTGTAGCTGTGCTCGACCACCAGCTCGCGGCCGGCCGGGAAGGTCTGATCCCAATAATAGGTTGCCCGCAGCCGCCAGTTCGGCGCGAGGTGATGCTCCATGCCCTTGCCGGCGTCGAAGTCGTCGGGCCGGACGATCTCGTCTTTGAGCAGTTGCTGCTGCGCCTGCGCCGGCAGCGCTTCCAGCGCGGTCTGCGTCGCTTTCGCCCGCGGCTGCAGCGGCACGCCGAGTGCTTGCAGCCGGGCGGTGACGTCGGTCTTGCCGACCAGCGCTTTCTGTTCGAGCTGAGCCGCAACGTCGCGGCCATCGACCTTGGTGCGGAAGTTCAGGAAGTTGTCGGCCTCGTTGTTCGGCACTTCGATATTGTTGGCGTCCGAATAGTCGATCTCCGGCATCGGAAACGCCACGGTGACGTGCTGATCGGTGCCGGAGCGATTGAGGAAGCGGTAGCGAACTTCGATCCGCTCGCGCGAGATCGACAGATCCTCCGACAGCATCTCGATGTCGGCGTTGGTGCGGAATTCGAGCCCGCCGGTCGTCAGGGCTGCGGTGGTATCATTGGCTCGCGCCGGCAGGCAGTACGTCATCAGCGCAGCCACAACGGCTGCTGCGGACGGAGCGATTGTTCGATGCACGGTATCCCCCAACGCCAAGGCTTTGCCGCGAACGCAGCGCGGCGCTTGATCCAAATGTGCCAGAGCGCACGACCGGATCAAGCTTGGCGTGACGGGAGGTCGGTAATCAGTTCTGTGCCGGCGCCCAGCTCGGAAACGGATCGGGCAACTGACGCCACGCATCCGGTGTGAACTCAGCATCCTCGCCGACGAGGCACAGATCGAGCTGGCGACGCAGCGCTGTCTCGTCCATCTCGCCGGTGCCGATGAACACGATCTCCTGGCGGCGGTCGCCCCACACCGGATCGAAGTACGGCTTCATCGCCTCATGCCAGTCGTCGCTATCCGGCCAATGCGTCTTCGGCACCGCCGACCACCACAACCCGCGCTTGGAAGTCCGCACCATCGCGCCGGCTTGTGCGATTTCGCCGACATGCTGCGGTCGTGTCGCCAGCCAGAAAAAGCCCTTGGCCCGGATCACGCCCGGCCAGCTCCGGTTGCAGAACGACTGAAACCGCAGCGGATGAAACGGCCGCCGCGCGCGGTACACGAACGAGCGGATGCCGTACTCTTCGGTCTCCGGCACGTGGTCGGCGAAGCCGTTCAGCTCCTTGAACCACAGCGGGTGCTGATGCGCGCGCTCGAAATCGAACAGCCCGGTGTGTAGCACCGACGACAGCGGGACGTCGCCGAAATCGGCCTCAATGATCTTCGCATCCGAGTTCAGCGCCCGTACGATCGATCGCGCAGTTTCGCGCCGGCTCGGTGAAGTCGCCGACACTTTGTTGAGCACGATGACGTCGGCGAATTCGATCTGCTCGACCAGCAAATCGACCAGCGTGCGCTCGTCGTCCGCGCCGGCGACTTCGCCGCGGTCGCGCAGGAATTCCTGGCTGGAGTAGTTGGCCAGTAGGCTCGCGGTATCGACCACCGTCACCATGGTGTCGAGCCGCGCGATGTCCGACAGGCTGGCGCCGTTCTCGTCGCGGAATTCGAACGTCGCGGCGATCGGCAGCGGCTCGGCGATCCCTGTGGATTCGATCACCAGGCCGTCGAACCGGCCGCTTTCGGCGAGTCTGCGCACTTCCTGCAGAAGGTCCTCGCGCAGCGTGCAGCAGATGCAGCCGTTGGTCATCTCGACCAGCGTTTCCTCCGACCGCGTCAGCCCGCCGTCCTGCCGCACCAGTTCGGCGTCGATGTTCACCTCGCTCATGTCGTTGACGATCACCGCCAGCCGTCGCCCCTCGCGGTTGGACAGCATCCGGTTGAGCAGGGTGGTTTTGCCGGCGCCGAGAAAGCCGGACAGCACGGTGACCGGGAGCAGGGGGTGATCCATGACGAGGAAGGCCTTCGTTGCAGGTACTGGAGGATTGCGAATGCAACGTTATAACATTACATATGAGGTGGGCAAGCGGCCGCGGTTCGGCTTGGACGGACGCCGTTCAATTGATCGTGCGCAGGCAGTGGCGGCCTGGAGCTAGCCTGCGATCGGCGTTGCTTTCGTGCCGCTCGCATCGAGCTGCGCGCCCGGCGACCATTGAGAGGCCGTTGGTTCTGCAGTAAGGCTTGTTGATGGTCGCTTTGCTTCGGCGCGCCTTTCACTGAAGCCTGTTTTCGGCCGCCGGCGCGCCTTTCCGGCGACGGACATTTTCACGGAACAGTTCAATGCCTGCTTATCGCTCGAGAACGACGACCCACGGCCGCAATATGGCCGGCGCGCGCGGCCTGTGGCGCGCCACCGGTATGAAGGATTCCGATTTCGGCAAGCCGATCATCGCGGTGGTCAATTCGTTCACCCAGTTCGTGCCCGGCCACGTCCATCTCAAGGACCTCGGCCAACTCGTCGCGCGCGAGATCGAGGCGGCCGGCGGCGTCGCCAAGGAGTTCAACACCATCGCGGTCGACGACGGCATCGCGATGGGCCACGACGGCATGCTGTATTCGCTGCCGTCGCGTGAACTGATCGCCGACAGCGTCGAGTACATGGTCAATGCGCATTGCGCCGACGCGATGGTGTGCATCTCCAACTGCGATAAGATCACGCCCGGCATGCTGATGGCGGCGATGCGGCTGAACATTCCCGCCGTGTTCGTCTCCGGCGGCCCGATGGAAGCCGGCAAGGTGGTGCTGAAGGGCAAGACCCACGCGGTCGATCTGATCGACGCGATGGTGGCCGCCGCCGACAGCGCGATGAGCGATGAAGATGTGCAGACCATGGAGCGCTCGGCGTGCCCGACCTGCGGCTCGTGCTCGGGCATGTTCACCGCCAATTCGATGAACTGCCTCACCGAAGCGCTCGGCCTGTCGCTGCCCGGCAACGGCTCGGTGCTCGCCACCCACGCCGACCGCAAGCGGCTGTTCGTCGAGGCCGGCCACACCATCGTCGATCTGGCGCGGCGTTACTACGAAAACGACGACGCCTCGGTGCTGCCGCGCAACATCGCGAACTTCAAGGCGTTCGAGAACGCGATGACGCTCGACATCGCGATGGGCGGCTCGACCAACACCGTGCTGCATCTGCTCGCTGCCGCGCGCGAGGCCGAACTCGATTTCTCGATGAAGGATATCGACCGGCTGTCGCGCCGGGTGCCGTGCCTCAGCAAGATCGCTCCGTCGGTGTCCGACGTGCACATGGAAGACGTGCATCGCGCCGGCGGCATCATGGCGATCCTCGGTGAGCTCGATCGTGCCGGCCTGCTCGATACCTCCTGCGGCACCGTGCATTCCGAAACGCTCGGCGCAGCCCTGGCGCGGTGGGACATCCGCCAGAGCAACAGCGAGAGCGTCCGCACCTTCTTCCGAGCGGCCCCGGGCGGCGTGCCGTCGCAGACCGCGTTCAGCCAGGACCGTCGCTACGACGAGCTCGATCTCGACCGTGAGAAGGGCGTGATCCGCGACGCCGCGCACGCGTTCAGCAAGGATGGCGGTCTTGCCGTGCTGTACGGCAACATCGCGCAGGACGGCTGCATCGTGAAGACCGCCGGCGTCGACGCCTCGATCCTGACCTTCTCCGGCCCGGTCAAGGTGTTCGAGAGTCAGGACGACGCGGTGTCGGCGATCCTGACCAATAAGATCGTCGCCGGCGACGTCGTGGTGATCCGCTACGAAGGTCCACGCGGTGGTCCGGGCATGCAGGAGATGCTGTATCCGACCAGCTACTTGAAGTCGAAGGGCCTCGGCAAAGCCTGTGCGCTGATCACCGACGGCCGGTTCTCCGGCGGCACCTCGGGCCTCTCGATCGGCCACGTCTCGCCGGAAGCGGCGGAAGGCGGCCTGATCGGCCTGGTGCGCGACGGCGACCGGATCTCGATCGACATTCCGAACCGTGCCATCAGCCTCGACGTCTCCGAGGCCGAACTCGCCAAGCGCGGCGAGGAAGAGCGCGCGCGCGGCGAAGCAGCGTGGACGCCGAAGGACCGCAAGCGCAACGTCTCGGCGGCGCTGCAGGCCTACGCGATGCTGACCACCAGCGCCGCCAACGGCGCGGTGCGCGATGTGAAACGCCGGTTCGGTAAGCCGAACTAAGCGGCTGACTGACGGGCTGGCAGTTCTGTGTTGATGAACGCAGAACTGCCCGCGACCGCTCTCAATACAACGACATCCTCAGGGCGAGGACGCATTGCATGTAGCAATGATGCTGTGCCTCAGCCCGACCGCCGCAGCACGGGGGGCCGCTGCCGCGCCGTACGATACGCGGTGACCGCTTCGCCGAAGGCCAAAAACAGCGCGCGGTTGATCGGATTGACCTGCGGATCATATTCGGCGTGCCACTGCACGCCGAGCGCGAAGCCCGGCGCATCGGCGATGCGGATCGCCTCGATGGTGCCGTCTTCGGCGACGCCTTCGATCACAATGCGCGGGCCGGGCTCGAGAATGCCCTGGCCGTGCAGCGAATTCACCCGGATCAGATCGCGGCCGAACAGCCGCGCGAACACGCCGCCCGGCGTGAGCTGCACGTCGTGGCGATCGGCGAACACCACGGTCGGATCGGGATGGATCTCGCCGTTCTCCAGCCGCGGCATCCGGTGGTTCATCCGCCCCGGCAGCTCGCGGATCTCCGGATGCAGCGAGCCGCCATAGGCGACGTTCATCTCCTGAAAGCCGCGGCAGATCCCGAAAAGCGGCACCCCGCGCTCGACACAGGTGCGCACCAGCGCCAGCGCCAGCTCGTCGCGCGGCTGGTCGTAGGGCTCGTGGCGCGGATTGGGCTCGGTCTTGAAGTAGGTCGGATGCACATTGGCCCGGCCGCCGGTCAGCAGGATGCCGTCGACCACCGCCAGCAGATCCTCGATCTGGGCGAACTCGGACGAGCCGCCGAACATCAGCGGCAGCGCATCGGCCACCTCGGCCACCGCGCGCAGGTTGCGTTCGCCCACATGCTGGACGGCAAACCGATTATCGACGAGATGGGCGTTGCCGATCACGCCGACCACCGCTCTGCCAGTCATCCTGTCCTCCCTGACAACCCTCGGACCATACAGCCAAAACGACGAAAATCGAGCCCGACGATGCTGCCTTAATTGGTTGCCAGCTCTGCACTGGCGATCCGTCTGATCAGCCGGTAGAAGCTGGCGCCAATCAGCCGAGTTCGTGCGGCGTCCGAGCCGGCACGGGCTTGTATTTTCCCGAGGATCGCCCGCAGCCATGTGCCCCGCTTCATGTCGATGACCGTCCTTGCCGGCGGGGCCGCCCGATGAGCGTGGTCTCGCGCCCGGATACGCCCGCTGTTGCAGGCCCCACCTCCGCGGTGCCGGCGGCGTCCACGCCGTGGCGACTGCCTGCGGTGGTGCGCAATTTCGTGCGCAACCGGGAAATCGGTCTGGTGTTGGTCGCGGTGGTGATCGGGCTGTTGTCGGGCCTGTTAGTGGCGATCATCTGGCGCCTGAGCGAATTCGCTCATGCGGTGCTGTTCAATATCCCATTCGATACACGGCTCAGCGCCAACGGCGTGATCTCCTGGCAGCGCACGTTGCTGGTGCCGCTCGGCGGCGCCATTATCTTGACCCTCATCGGCCTGTTCTACGCCGGCCGGTTCAAGGGCCGGCTCGCCGACGCGATCGAAGCCAACGCGCTGTACGGCGGACGGGTGTCGATGCGCGGCAGCCTGCTGATCTCGCTGCAGACGCTGCTGTCGAATGGCTGCGGCGCGTCGGTCGGCCTGGAAGCGGGCTACACTCAGATCTGCGCGGCGTTCAGCTCGCAGATCGGCCAGCGGCTCGCCGCCCGGCGGGCCGATATGCGGCTGCTGGTCGCCTGCGGCGCCGCCGGCGCGATCAGTGCGGCGTTCACCGCGCCGCTCGCCGGTACGTTCTTCGCCTTCGAGGTCGTACTCGGCGCCTACACCTCGGCGAGCCTGGTGCCGGTGATCGCCAGCGCGGTGTCGTCGTGGCTGGTGATGCGCAATCTGGTGCACCCGTCGTTCCTGCAGATCCCCGGCGTGCCGACGCCGGCCTCGGTCGAGATGATCGGCCAGACCATGTTGCTCGGCGTGCTGTGCGCATTCTTCAGCATCCTGGTGATGCTGGCGGTGGCGTTCTCGGAGCGGGTGTTTCAGCGCATCAGCATCTGGCGCGGCGCGCTGCGGCTGGTGATCGGCGCACTGCTGCTCAGCGGGCTGGCGCTACTCAGCCCGACCGTGCTCGGCTCGGGCCATGGCGCGATGCAGCTGTTGCTGATCACCAACCCGACCTGGCTGATGCTGTTGACGACGCTGATCCTGAAGACGCTGGCGTCGGCGATTTCGCTCGGCGCCGGCTTCCGCGGCGGCCTGTTCTTCGCCTCGCTGATGCTCGGCTCGTTGATCGGCCAGCTCTACAGCACGGTGCTCACGCCGTACTTCCCGGACATCGCGCTGCAGCCCGGCACGGCTGCGGTCGCCGGCATGGTGGCGCTCGGCACCGGCGTGATCGGTGCGCCGTTCAGCATGATCTGTCTCGCGCTCGAACTGACCGGCGACTTCTGGGTGACGATCGGCGCGGTGGTGGCGGCGTCGATGAGCGCGCTGATCGTGCGCGAGCTGTTCGGCTACAGCTTCGCCACCTGGCGCTTCCATCTGCGCGGCGAGACCATCCGCGGGCCACAGGACATCGGCTGGGTCAAGCAGATCAGCGCCGCCACGCTGATGCGGACGGATTTCCCGACCGCGCCGGCCGACCTGCCGATCGTCGAGGCGCAGAAGCTGTTCCCGCCCGGCCGCGTCAAGCAGATCGTGTTGCGGCATGTCGACGGCAGTTACGCCGGCATCGTCAACTCGGCCGAACTGCACGGCGTTGCCGATCCCGGAGAGACACTGCTGGAGACCCTGGCGCAGCAGCGCGATCAGTTCCTGCTGCCGCAAGTGACGGTGCGGGACATTCTCGCAGCGTTCGATCGCACCGAGGCCGACGTGCTGGTGGTGATCGACAATGCCGAGGATCGCCGCGCGATCGGCACCGTCAGCGAGGCGCACGTGCTGCGGACCTATTCGACCGAGCTCGAGCGCCGTAATCAGGAAGTGTTCTTCCGCTGATGGCGGCGACCGTTCAGCCAGTCGCCGCCAGATCGGCCATATAGGCGCGCCAGCCCCCGAAATGCGAGATATCGCGGGCGCCTTCGATCGCCGCCGGCTCGGTGAGGAAGCCCTTCACCGCGGTGCCGTCGGCGAGCGTCAGCGTGCCGATCGACAGTGGCGATGGGATCGCCGCGACGAACGAGCCGAATGCGGCCGGCGACAGCGCCCACACTTCTACAGCGATCGCAGAACCACCACTGGGAGCCACGCGCAGCAGGCCAGGCTTCGGCGGCACGGTGCCTTTCAGCGCATAGAGTTTGTAGTCCGGTGCCGTGGCGGTAGCCGACAGCAGCCGGCCGCCGAGTGCCGTCAGTTCGCGGTTCAGCGGCATGCCGGACAGATGCGCTCCGACCACCGCGATTGCGATCTCCTCGGGCGCATCACCGTCTGTGACGTCCGCGAGCGGTGGCTGGGACTGGCCGCTGGCGCCGATCGGCAGCGCGGTGTCAGCATGGAAGACGCGGCCGAGGCTGGCAAGTTCGGCATCGCGCCCGGCAGGCGCCAGCAGGGTGATGCCGAACGGAATGCCGTCGCTGCGGATCGATGCCGGCAGCGCGAGGCCGCAGAGGTCGAGCAGGTTGACGAAATTGGTGTAGGTGCCGAGCCGGCTGTTCAGCGTGATCGGATCGGCCAGCACCTGGTCGACCGTGTAGGCGGTTGGCGCGGTCGGCAGCACCAGCGCGTCGATGCCGGCGAAGCTACGCTCGGCGATCTTGCGCAGCGCCTGCAGCCGGTAGAGCGCCGCGAAGGTGTCGGCGGCTGACAGCCTGGCGCCGGCGAGCGTGATCTGCCGCGTCACCGCATGCACCGCGTCCGGCTGGGTTTCGAGCAGCTCCCGAATGGTCAGATAGCGCTCAGCCACCCATGGCCCTTCGTAGAGCAGCCGCGCCGTCTCGTAGAGAGGCTCGACGTCGATCTCAATCAGCTCCGCGCCGAGCCGCCGCCAACGCTCCAGCGCTTCCTCATAACCCCGTGCCGCGAGGTCATCGCCGAAGAAACGCAACTGGCCTTTCTGCGGTACGCCGAGTTGGACCCGCGGCCGCATCGCCGTGACTGCCGCCACCGGCCGCTCGCGCGAGAACGGATCTTCAGCATCCGGTGCCGTCATCACCCGCAGGGCGGTGATCGCGTCATCGGTGGTCAGCGCGAACACCGAGACGCAGTCGAGCGTGCGGCACGCCGGTACGACACCCGTGGTCGAGATCATTCCGAGGCTCGGCTTCAGCCCGACGATGTTGTTGAGCATCGCCGGCACTCGGCCAGAGCCCGCCGTATCGGTGCCGAGCGACAGCGGCACCAGACCGGCACCGACCGCGACCGCTGAGCCTGAGCTTGATCCGCCGGGCACGAGATCGCTGCGCATCGCGTTGCGCGGCACGCCATAGGGCGAGCGGACTCCGACCAGACCGGTTGCGTACTGATCGAGATTGGTCTTGCCGATCACGATCGCACCGGCGGCGCGCAGCTTGGCGACCGCGGTGGCGTCGCGGGCTGGCTGATACGCAAATGCCGGGCAGGCGGCGGTGGTCGGCAGGCCGGCGACGTCGATATTGTCCTTCACCGCGACCGGTACGCCGTACAGCGGCAGCGACGGATCGCGTGCTGCCAGCGCAACCGCCTCGGCGATCGCATCGGCCTCGTCCCGCAGGGTGATAAACAGCGCCGGGTCGGCATAGGCGCGGATCCGCTGATAGCAGCGCGCGATCGTCTGCGCCGGGGTGGTGGTGCCGGCGCGATGCGCGGCGACGATTTCACTGATCGTTTCAAACTTGCTCATACCGACACCGCGTAAATTTCGTATTCGTCGCGCACCAGATCGATGTGATGGCGCATGGCCTTGGCGGCGCCGTCGCGGTCGCCGCGCAGGATCGCGATCACCACGCGGTCGTGCTCTGCGTGGGATTTCGCCAGCCGTCCGAGATTGCGGAACTGGGCGCGGCGGAACGGCTGCACTCGCACCCGCGTCGCCAGGGTAATCTCGGCGATGTAGTCGTTATGCGCGCCCGCATAGATCGCGTTGTGGAAGTGCTCGTTGACGTCGTGGAAGCGCTCTGGGTTGCCCTGTGAGCTGAGCATTCGCAGCTCCTCGTGGATCGTTTCCAGCGTCCGCCGCTCCAGCGGCGTCATCCGCTCGGCCGCGAAGCTCGCACACAGTGCTTCGAGTTCGGACATCGCTTCGAACATGCCGGTCAGCCGTTCGAACGACGGCTGCGCCACCACCGCGCCGTGATGCGGCCGCGACTCGACGAGGCCGCTGGCGACGAGCTGTCGTAGCGCCTCGCGCACCGGCGTGCGCGAGACCTTGAAACGCTGTGCGATATCGGTTTCGTCGAGCGCCGCGCCGGGGCGTAGCGTGCCGCGCACGATCTCGTCGGCGAGTTGGCGCCGCAGCTCCTCGGCGCGGGTGATCTTGATTGGAGGAGGGGCCCGCACGATCCGCGCGTCCGGAGTGATTAATCCCGGCGGTGCGAGAGGCGACCGTGTTCGGCGTGAAGTCTGCGCATCATCGAAGCTCATGGCGACGCCCGCGGTTCGTCGATCATGCTGACATGAGCCGCGACGATGCGCCAGCCTTCGGCAAACCGTACCCAGGTCTGCATCTGACGTCCGACCTTGCCGGGCGCGTTGTCGCGGTAGAATAAGGTCGATGCGACCGCGGTGTCACGGCCGTAAGCCGTGATAATCGTCCGCGCGGTGGTACGCATCAGTCCGACCGGCGAGCGGGCGCCCCGGAACGCCTTGATCTCGTCGTAGCCATAGAGGTTTTCGCCGCCGCCATAGCGGAGCGTGCGCGGATCGTCGTGAAACAGTTCGTTGAGCGTGGCGACGTCGTTACTGACGAGCGCGGCCTCGTAGCGGGCGAAGGCATCGCCGACTTCGGCGACAACGTCGGGCAGATCGATATCCATGGTCAGAAATCCTTCGGTCGCGGCGCGCGGGCGACGCCGGCGCGCTGCAGCGCTGCGGCGACGCGCAGCGCGATGTCTTCCCGCCACGGCGCGGCGATGATTTGCACCCCGATCGGCAAGGGCTCGAGCGGGATTGGGGCGGCCACCACCGGCAGGCCGATGAACGAGATCGGCTGAGTGTGGATGCCGACGTTGGCACGCACCGGCAGTTCGACGCCATCGAGCGTGAAGGTGACTTGTCCGAGCTTGGGCGCCACGCAAGGCGTTGCCGGGGCGATGATGACGTCGACCTGCTCGAACAATTCGAGCACCCGGGCGCGGTACCAGCGACGGAATTTCTGCGCGCGGTCGACCAACGGCGCCGGCACCATCGCGCCGGCCAGCAGCCGGTCGCGCACCGCGGGATCGAAATCGTTCGGCTGCTGCCGCAGCCGGTCGAGATGCAGCGAGGCGCCTTCGGTCGTGCTGATCACGTAAGCCGCGGCGCGGGCGCGGGCGGCTTCCGGCAGTTCGACCGTGCGGGTAATGCCGAGCGCCCTCACCACGCGGTCGACAGCCTCGCGCGCTTCCGGAAACAGATTGGCCTCGAAGTAACCGCCGGCTTTTGCGATCCGCAGGCCGTCGATGCCTTCCGCGAGCGAGCCGGAGACCGGCTCCGGTGCCCGCGTGGTGCAGGCGGCGTCGCCGTCGTCCGGCCCCTGCATCGCGTCGTAAGCCAGCGCCAGATCGGCGACGCTGCGCGCCAGCGGACCAAGGTGATCGAAGCTCGCCACGAACGGGAACGAGCCGGTGCGCGGCAGCCGTCCGTAGGTCGGCTTGAGCCCGAAGATGCCGCACAGCGAGGAGGGGACGCGGATCGAGCCGTTGGTATCCGACCCGAGCGCCAGCGGCACCTCGCCGCCGGCCACCGCGGCACCCGATCCGCCGGAGGATCCGCCGGTCATCCGGGTCGGATCGTGCGGATTGCGCGACGGGCCGTCGTGGATGTTCTCGCCGGTGAAGTCGTAGGCGTATTCGCCCATGTTGAGCGCGCCGATCAGCACGGCGCCGGCCGCTTCCAGCCGCTGGATCAGCGGCGCGTCGCTGGCGGCCGGGCTGCGGTCGCGGTTGATCTTGGAGCCGGCGCGGGTGGCGAGGCCGGCGACATCGAACAGGTTCTTCACCGCGAACGGCACGCCAGCGAGCGGGCCAACGCTTTCGCCGCGCGCGATCGCGGCATCAATGTCTCGGGCGCGTGCGCGGGCCCGCTCGGCGACGACATCGGTGAAAGCGTTGAGGGTCGGATCGGCCTTGGTAATACGGCTGAGTGCGGCCTCGGTGGCGGCGAGCGCAGTGGTGCTCCGGTTCGCTACGGCTGCGGCGATCTCGGCGGCGGTCATCCAGTCAGTGGACATTACGGGATCGATCTCAGGCACGGAACACGCTCGCAGGTTCGGTCTCGTCGGGAAGCGGAAATTCATCGACCATCCGCGCCAGCTTCAGCGAGACCTCGAGATTGGCCCGCACGGCCGGCTTCCACGCCGGATCGATCGGCAGCCCAAGCGCAGCAGCAACGGCGTCGATGTAGGAGTCGAGGGGATCGTTCAAAGTCAGTACCTTTCACGAGCGCTATAGTTCAGGTCGTCATTCCGGGGCGCTCGCGTGAGCGAGCGAACCCGGAATCTCTTGTTGATCATCTCGGGATTCCGGGTTCGCGCTGCGCGCGCCCCGGAATGACCATGGAGAATTGCGCATCGCGTCATCACGTCACCGGCAGCGGCGGATGCGGGATCGCGGTGAGGAGTTCGCGGGTGTAGTCGTGCTTCGGGCTGCCGAGCACCTGCTCGGACGTTCCCTGCTCGACAATACGCCCGGCGCGCATCACGACGACGCGGTCGCACAGCAGCCGCACCACGTTGAGGTCGTGCGATACGAACAGGTAGCTCATCCCGAGAGTCTGCTTCAGGTCCTGCAGCAGGTTCAGCACCACCGCCTGCACCGAGACGTCGAGGGCAGCAGTTGGCTCGTCGAGGATCACCAGCTTGGGCCGTAGCGCGATGGCACGCGCGATGCCGACGCGCGCCTTCTGGCCGCCGGACAGCTGATGCGGAAACCGGTCGAGCAGATCTAGCGGCAGGCCGACCTGTTCGGCCAGTTCCTCGCAGCGGGCACGCACCGCATCGCGGCCTTTGATCTCGCCGAGCTGCAGGATCGGATCGGCAATCGCGCGCGCCGCGGTGAAGCGCGGATTGAGGCTGTCGGTCGGATCCTGAAACACCATCTGGATCGACTTGCGCAGCGGCAGCCGGGCGAACCGCTGCGGCAAGATGGTGCCGATCTCCTCGCCGTCGAACACGATGCGGCCCGAGGTCTGATCGAGCAGCCGCATCAGCATCATCGAGGTGGTCGACTTGCCGCAGCCGGACTCGCCGACCAGTCCGACGCTTTCGCCATGGCCGATCTGAAAGCTGATGCCGTCGACCGCGCGAAACACCTCCGGCTCCGGCGCCGGCCCGCGCGAGAACAACCGGCTCAGCGTTGCCGTCGTCCCCTGGCGCGGATATTCCTTCACCAGCTTTTCGACGAGGAGGAGGGGGGCGGGGCTCTTCGAATTACTCGTGTCCTTGTGCTCGCCACTCGCCTCATCGTCACCCCCGAGCTTGACTCGGAGGTCCATCGCCTTCGACGAAGCTTCTCCCGAAATAGGATGGATCGCCGGGTCGAGCCCGGCGATGACGCTTTCACGCGGAGCCGCGCCGTCTTCGCCCTCCGGCAGCAACTCCCGCAAACTCACGCCGAGCCGCGGCGTCGCGCGCATCAGCTTCTTGGTGTAGGGGTGCTGCGGATTGGCGAAGATATCGGCCGCCAAGGCGGTTTCGACGACGCGGCCCTTCTCCATCACCACCACCCGGTCGCAATAGGCGGCGGCGAGACCCAGGTCGTGGGTGATCAGGATGGTCGACAGCCCGCGGCTCTTGGTCAGTTCGACGATCAGGTCCATCACCGCCTTCTGGGTGGTGACGTCGAGGCCGGTGGTCGGCTCGTCGGCGATCAGCAGCTGCGGATTGCAGGCCAGCGCCAGCGCGATCACCACGCGCTGGCACATGCCGCCGGAGAGCTGGAACGGATAGGCGTGATAGCGCTCGCGCGGCCGCGCGATCTTCACCGCCTCCAGCGCCGCGATCGCCTTCTCGCCGCGATCGGTCGAGGTCGACTGCACGTGCTGGCGGAGCACGTCTTCGATCTGATCGCCGACTTTTCGGATCGGGTTGAGCGCCGCGCGCGGGTTCTGAAAGATCATCGAGATTTCGCGGCCACGTAGGTCACGCATCTCGTGCTCGCTGGCGGCCTTCAAATCCATGCCGCCGAACATCACCGAACCTTCGGCGATCCGCCCGGCACGGTCGAGGATCCGCATCACCGCATAGGAGGTCACCGACTTGCCGGAGCCGGACTCGCCGACGATCGCCAGCGTCTCGCCTTTGCCGACGCTGATATCGACATGCTGCACCGCCTTGACGATGCCGCGGCGGGTGATGAATTCGACCGTGAGGTCACGGACGTCGAGCAGGGGCTGGGTGGTCATCGCGGCATCTCCACATTCCAGTTGTCACCGCCGGGCTTCACCCGCCTGCGGGGCCGAAGCCCCTTCGGCGCGGCGAAGGCCCGGCGGTCCATCGCTCTTGGGAAGACGTTTTGCGAAGCGGGATGGATGGCCGCGTCAAGTCCGGCCATGACGGAGGCGTACGGGGCGAGGGAAGCAGCTAACACGTTCATCGCTCACGTCCTCCGCTGCGGGTCGAAGATGTCGCGCAGGCCGTCGCCGAGCAGGTTGAAGCAGAACACTGCGATCATCAGCGCGAGTCCGGGGAACAGCGCGATCCACCATTCGCCGGAGACCATGAACGAGGCGCCTTCCGCGACCATGATGCCCCACTCGGCAGTCGGCGGACGGACCCCGAGACCGATGAACGACAGGCCGGCGGCGTTGAGGATCGCGTAGCCCATCGTCAGCGACATCTGCACGATCATGATCGGCATGATGTTCGGCAGGATGTGCACCAGCAGAATCCGCATCTCGCTGTTGCCGGACAGCCGCGCCGCCATCACGAAACCGGCTTCGCGGCGGACATTGGCCTCGGCGCGGGCGACGCGGGCATACAGCGGGAAGTTCACGATCGCGGTGGCGATGATGATGTTTTGCACCGTGTTGCCGAGCGCGGCGACGATGCCCATCGCCAGCACGAACAGCGGGAATGCCATGATGGTATCGGCGATCCGGCCGACGATGCGGTCGGTCCAGCCGCCGAAGTAACCCGCGGCGACGCCGGCGAGGCCGCCCATCAGGAACACCAGCACCACCGAGGCGACGGCGATGAACAGATCGAGCCGTGTCGCGACCACGACGCGGCTAAAGATGTCGCGGCCGAGCTGATCGGTGCCGAACCAATGCGCTGCCGACGGGGCTTTCAGCGCCTGCGCGGTGTCGCTGGCGAGCGGATCGTACGGGACGATATACGGCCCGAACAGCGCCGCGAACACGATCACCACCAACAGGCCGAAGGCGAAGGCGGTGACGCGGTTGTCGCCGAGCACGTAGCGGGTGTGCTCGATGGTGTCCCGCAGTGCGGAGCGGCGCGCGGGCTTGGCGCTGGCGGAGGTTTCGCCGATCGGAGGGGCGACGCTGGTCATGGTCATGCTCCTAGCCTTCCAGCCGCACGCGTGGGTCGATCACGCCGTAAAGAATGTCGATTGTCAGATTGAGCAGCACGTACATCACCGCCATGGTGAGCACGAAGCCCTGCACCGGCGCGAAGTCGGACGCGATCAGCGCTTCGACCGCGTAGGAGCCGATGCCCGGCCAGGCGAACACCTTCTCGACCAGCACGTTGGCGCCGAGCAGGAACGAGAACACCATCGACAGCGTGGTGATCACCGGCAGCATCGCGTTGCGGAACGCGTAGGTCATCGTCACCTTGCGCGGCGACAGGCCGCTGGCGCGCGCGGTGCGGACGAAGTCCGACGCCAGCACCGCCAGCATCGAGGCGCGGGTCATGCGGGCGATCGGCGCCAGCGAGAAGATCGCCAGGGTTGCTGCGGGGAGCAGAAGCTGACTCAGCGCCGACCGGAAGGTCTCGAAGTCGCGCGCGATCAGGCTGTCGATCAGATAGAAGCCGGTGACGGTCGGCGGTGCCGAGTAGAACACGTCGAGCCGGCCGAGCGGCGCCGGGGCCCAGCCGAGCTTGAAATAGAACACGTAGACCAGCAGTAGGCCGGTGAAGAACACCGGGAGCGACACGCCGGCGGTGGTGGTGACGCGGCAGAGGTGATCAATCCACGAACCTGGCCGCGTCGCTGCCATGATGCCGAGCGGGATCGCGATCACGATCGCCAGCGCGAGGCCGAGCAGCGTCAGTTCGGCGGAGGCGGGCAGGCGGTTCTTCAGTTCGGTGACGACGGGCTGGCCGGTGGTCAGCGACTCGCCGAGGTCGCCGCGCGCCAGATCCGTGGTGTAGCGGACGAACTGTTCGGGCAGCGATTTGTCGAGGCCGAGCTTGTGCCGGATCTGCTCGATCGCCTCCTTGCTGGCCGCGGGCCCGGCGAAATACGCCGCTGGATCGCCCGGCAGCGCGCGGGTCAGCAGGAAGGTGACGATCACCACGCCGATCAGGCTCGGGATCGCGAACATCAGGCGTTTGCCGATCAGGGTGAGCATTGGATCGTACCCTTAAGTCATCGCGTTAGAGAACATTGCGTCGTCACACGCCGCGGTCTGCCCCCCTCCCCTTTGAGGGGAGGGGGCGCGGTGGGGAGCCCCGAGCACTGTGCCCGCGTCGCCCTCACCCCAGCCCTCTCCCGCAAGCGGGAGAGGGAGAAGAGCGTTACCCCTTCACCATCGTCCGGTAGTCGAGACGGCGGTGGAACCAGTAGGCGAAGCCGGAGACGTTCTTCTGCATCGCGACGTTGAGGTAGGGTTGGTACAGGGGAACGCGCGGGATGTCGGTGAAGGCGAGGTCGACGAAGCCCTTGACGTCGCGGTCGTAGGTCGCGGTGTCGCCGGTCGCCGCGGCGATGCGGGAGCTGTCGATCAGCTTATCCATCTCGGGCGAGTCGTAGCCCATGGTGTTGAAGATCGACTTGCCGGAGTGATAACACCAGTAGAAGAAGTACTCCGGATAATCGAGCCAGCCCGAGAAGATGTTGACGTAGAGCGGCATCACCTTCTTGTTCAGCTCGGTACGCCAGTTGGCGCCGGGGATCTTGTTGATGGTGCAGCGGATGCCGATCTGCGCGAGGCTCTCCTGGATCAGGATGCACATCGGCTCGTTGACGCCGGCGAAGCCGAGGTCGAACGACAGCGTGGTGTCGAAGCCGCCCGCGTAGCCGGCTTCCGCCATCAGCGCCTTCGCCTTGGCCATGTCGGTGTTGTACTTGGTCGGCTGCGGCCACTTCACTTCGGTCTGCTTGTCGGCAGCCGCGCCGAACATCGGGTTGGCGAGGCCGAACATCACCGCGTCGATGATCTTCTGATACGGCACCGCATAGGCCACCGCTTCGCGCACCTTCGGATTGTTGAACGGCGGCTGGGTGACGTTCATGCCGAGATACTGGATGCCGTTCGAGATCGGCAGCGACACCACGTTGACCTTGCCGTCGCGCTTCATCTCGGCGAAGTCCTGGTTCGGCAGCTCGTAGGAGATGTCGGCGTCACCGCGTTCCAGCAGCGCCCGCCGGTTGCCGGCCTGCGGCACCATGCGCCAGATCACACGCTTGATCTTCGGCAGCGGGCCGCCGACCCACTTGTCGTTGCGCTCCATGATCACTTCGGTGCCGGCGGTCCACTTCACCACACGATAGGCGCCGGAGCCGGCGGTGTTCTGCTTGGTGTATTCGAGCCCCCACGGATCCTTCTCGGTGGCGTTCTTCTTCACTAGCTCGGAGTTGACGACGCAGGGCACGATCACCGCGAGATCCGGGATCGTCAGCCGGTCCTTCTTGAGGAAGTCGACCCGCACGGTGTGGTCGTCGACCACCACGAACTGCTCGGGCTTGGTCAGCGAGCCGGCGCTCATCTGGAAGGTCGGGAAGCCGCCGACGCTGACCGAGCGATCGAGCGACCACTTCACGTCCTTGGCGGTGACCGGCGTGCCGTCCTGGAAGGTGGCGTTCTTCTTCAGCTTGAAGGTCGCCGACATGTCGCCGATCACCATGTCGTCGGCGAGCTCGCCCTTGAATTTGTCCTTGTCGTAGTAGGGAACGCCGCCGGGGCCTTCCTTCATTTCGTGGGTGATCAGTCGGTCGTAGCAATTCCACGACACCTCGTAGCCGGGCACGTTGGTGCCGACGCCGTGGATGTCGAGGTTGTTCGGGCCGCTTTCGGAGACGACCAGCAGGGTTTCTGATCGGGCGTCGGCTTTGGCAGCGGACCAGATTGCCGGTGCTGGCACCATCGCGCCGGCGGCGAGGGCTGTAGCGGACTTGAGGAAATCACGACGCTTCATATGCGGCTCCAAAAGCAACGAGGAAGTAGCTGATGGAACTGGTTCGCAAGCTTCGTGCCAGACGCTTAAATCTGCATAACTATCTGAGATGGCGCTGTATTTTTATGAATGGGGGTTGGGAGAGCCGCCTCCGCTTGGCCCCATTGCATACAATACGCAGAATTTGCACAAAGAATGTGCAGGCGTCGTGCGATGGATCGATGGTGAGCGGCTAGGTGCCGCGCCGCACTGGCGCCGCCTGCGGAAGATCGGCCTTCGAAGGCGGCTGCGCGGGGCTAGTCCGCTGGTCGCTGAGGGGGAGCGGCCAAAACAAAAGCGGCGGGGAAATCCCCGCCGCCTGCGTCGTCAGTGGCTCGAACGATCCGCCAGAGGCGATCAGTTGATCTTGGCGCTTTCGTTGCGGACCTGGGTGTACAGCACGCTATCGTTGGCCGGCTTGGCTTCGATCGCGGTGGTCGGGCGAACCACCGGACGGTGGCTGCGATACACTTCGAAAGCGTACCAAGCGGCGACCACGGCGGCGATCAGCGCAACCTGGCTCGGCGGCAGGATCAGCGACAGCGCGATCAGCGCGGTGGCGACCGTGCCGGCCTTCACCACGCTCTCACCGTCGTGGAACATGGCGTTGAAGCGTTCCCAGTTCTCGCCCTTCCAGAACGGAGCCGAGAACCGGTCGAGCGCGAACCGCGTCCATGCGCCGGCGAAGCCGAGCTTGCGCGCCCACATCAGATAAAGCGAGCCCGCGAAAGCGAGCAGCGAGACCAGCGCGCCGACCGGACCGGCGGCGTAACCGATGACCACGACCAGCGCGGCCGTGAATGCAATGATCCAGTATTGCATTGTGTGACCCTTTCACCCGCTTGGCGGGCGCCTTTCAGATTTGATTCGATGGCGGCGTTAGCCGTCGCATTATGGGCTGTTTTCCACAGCGGCGCCGCAAAAAATTGGCGCGTTAGTTATTCATCCGATTAGCACTTTGGTCAAAGGTAATTAGTTATGGCGCGCTCTGCGCCAGAAATGATCGCCGGGTGCGACAGCCTGCCGCGACCCGACGACCGTGCGCTGATTGTCGAGGATGATCTTACCGCAGAACGTCAGCGCGCGAGGCGGCTTTCGGCTTCGGCGATCTTGGCGTTGCGGATGCGCTTGGCGTCGCGGCTGGCCATGAACGGCATGCCAAGCTTGCGCGCCTTCACCTGCACTGACGACCGGGCGCGCTTCAGGGCGGCTGCCGCGCGCACCGCCGATGCGCCGCTGGCAATCAGCTCCTTCAACCGCTCGACCTGTTCGTCGTCCCACGGTCTACAAGCATTGCTCTTGGCGGACGTCGGCATCAGCAACTCCTTTCGCTGTCGGGCCCGCTCGCCGGTGGCTAGCGCGCGGGCAGGGCATGTGAAGGTTCGTGCGCGAACTCTGCGGCTGGCGGGTCGGTTGTCGATGGTCGCAGCACAGCTCGGCGATCGGACTGGCCCGGATGCGATAAGCCCTCGTCGGGAGGCCGGGCGCAGTCGTTCGCGTCTCAATCATTTGCAGCAGCGAAAGTTCCTGGTTGCGGCTCGCGGCACCTGTTACCGGCGCTGTCGCAAACCTGTCATCGGCGATCGATAGGGGAGGGCACGCAGCGGCGGCCTTGCCGCCCGAGGCTGCGCTCAGTCGAAAACGAGGAAGCCGATGAAACTGGTCCGGTTGATGACCGCGCTATGTGCGCTGTCCGCATTTGCATCGCTGCAGCCGGCGAAGGCTGCGGATGTGATCTGCTACAATTGCCCGCCGCAGTGGGCCGATTGGGCGACGATGCTGAAGCAGGTCAAAGCCGATCTCGGCTACGACATCCCGTTCGACAATAAGAATTCCGGCCAGGCGCTGTCGCAGCTGATTGCCGAGAAGAGCAACCCGATCGCCGACATCGGCTACTTCGGCGTCAATTTCGGCATGAAGGCGAAGGCGCAGGGCGTCACCCAGCCGTACAAGCCGGCAAAGTGGGACGAAGTCCCGGCTGGCCTGAAGGATCCCGAAGGCGAATGGACCGCGATCCATTCAGGCACGCTCGGCCTGTTCGTCAACGTCGATGCGCTCGGAGGCAAGCCGGTTCCGGCGTGCTGGAAGGATCTCGAGAAGCCGGACTACAAAGGCATGGTCGGCTATCTCGACCCGCCCTCGGCGGCGGTCGGCTATGTCGGTGCGGTCGCGGTCAATCTCGCGCTCGGCGGCAGCGATCAGGATTTCTCGCCGGCGGTGTCGTTCTTCAAGAAGCTGCACGACAATGACGCGATCGTGCCGAAGCAGACCTCTTACGCCCGCGTGGTGTCGGGCGAGATTCCCATCCTGTTCGACTACGATTTCAATGCCTATCGGGCCAAGTACACCGAGAAGGGCAACTTCGCCTTCGTGATCCCGTGCGAAGGCTCGGTCGTGTTCCCCTATGTGGTCAGCCTGGTGAAGGGCGCGCCGGACGCCGACAAGGCCAAGAAGGTGATGGACTATCTACTGTCCGACAAGGGTCAGGCGATTTGGACCAACGCATACTTGCGCCCTGCGCGGCCGATCGAATTGCCGCCCGAAGTCAAGGCGAAGTTCCTGCCGGACAGCGACTACGCGCGCGCCAAGAACGTCGACTGGGCCAAGATGGAAGCCGCCCAGAAGGCTTTCACCGATCGCTACCTCGCCGAAGTCCGCTGAGCCGGTCCATCGTCCCGGCCGGCGACGGCCGGGACAGCCCCAAATCATGAAGCACCAACGTTTCCTGTTGATCTGTCTGGCGCCGCTGGTCGTGCTGACCGCGGCGTTCTTCCTGCTGCCGATGGCGCGGCTGGTGGTGGTCGGCGCCGAGGGGCCGCAAGGGCCGGCCGGTTATCTTGCGATCCTGCTCGAGCCGCGCTACCGCGCGACGCTGATCAACACCGTGCTGCTCGCCGCCGCCACCACGGTGGCGACGCTGATCATCGCCACCGTCGCCGGGCTGTTCCTGCAGCGGCACCGGTTTGCCGGCCGCGCCGTGCTGATCGCGATGCTGACGTTCCCGCTGGCATTCCCCGGCGTGGTGATCGGCTTTCTGATCATCCTGCTCGCCGGACGGCAGGGCGTGATCGGCGATCTGACGCGGCTCGCCACTGGGACCAAGGTGGTGTTCGCCTATTCGATCTGGGGGCTTTTCCTCGGCTATCTGTATTTCTCGATCCCGCGGGTGATCCTCACCATCATGGCGGCGGTGCAGAAGCTCGATCCGGGGCTTGAAGAGGCCGCGCGCTCGCTCGGTGCCAGCCCGTGGGCCGTGCAGCGCGACGTGGTGCTGCCGGCGTTGGTGCCGGCCTTTGTCGCTTCCGGCGCGATCGCATTTGCGACCGCGATGGGCGCGTTCGGCACCGCCTTCACGCTCGCCACCAATATCGATGTGCTGCCGATGCTGATCTACACCGAGTTCACGCTGGCGGCGAACTTCGCCACGGCGGCGTCGCTGTCGGTCGGCCTCGGGCTGATTTCCTGGGCGATGCTGGTGCTGGCGCGGTCGTTGACCGGCGGCACCGTGGCGGCGACGGGCTAGGCGATGCGCGACCGCCTGATCTTTGCCGGACAATTGCTTTTCACGCTGCTGGTCACTGCGTTTTTGGTGGTTCCGGCGCTGCTCTCGATCGCAGCGGGTGTCACGGCGAACTACTTCCGCGGCATTTCATCCGGCGTCACTCTGCAATGGGTGGTGCAGGTGTGGACGCTGTATGCCGACAGTATTGTGTTGTCCTTCGTGATCGCACTGGCGACGCTGGCCGTGACGCTGGTCGTCGGCGTCCCTGCCGCCTACGCGCTGCATATCCGCGGCGGCGCCTGGTCGCGGTTGATCGAGGAGGTAATCACGCTGCCGCTGGCGATCCCGGGCCTGGCAATCGCGCTGGCGCTGCTGCTGACCTATGGCGGCTTCGGCGAGTTCCGCCGGTCCTGGCTGTTTATTCTGGTCGGCCATGTGGTGTTCACCATGCCTTTCATGGTGCGATCGGTGATGGCGG
>NZ_QUML01000080.1:0-1048 GCF_010907025.1 Rhodopseudomonas sp. BR0G17
GATTCCCGGCCGATCATCTCGCCGTAACCCGGTGCGGGCGCCTCTGTCGGTGTTGCTTGATCGAACAGTCGCACGGGCATTGCCGTTGCGGTGATCGCCCGCATACAGGACCGATCCCATGACGATTGCAGTGCCGCTTGCGGTTGCGGCCGGCGTCGATGCCGGCCAACGTTTTCTCGATGTCGCGCTGGCTCCGTCGGGCCAGACCTTCCGGATGCCTAATCTGGCCGAGGGCATCGCCGAGATCATCGCCCGGCTCGAACGGTCCGGCGTCAGGCGGGTGGTTCTGGAGGCGATCGGTCCCTATGCCGAACCGCTGGTCAGAGCGCTTTCGGTCGCCGGCTTCGAAGTCGGCATCGTCAATCCGCGCCGGATCAAGGCGTTCCGCGAGGCCGAAGGCGGTCGCGCCAAGACCGACAGGCTGGACGCGCGGCTGATTGCGCGCTTCGCTCTGACTATGCCCGAGACCCTGCGCCCCTGCCGACCGACACCCAACTCGAGCTGAAGGCGTTGTCGCTGCGACGCCGCCAGCTCACCGAGATGATCGCGATGGAGAAGACCCGGATGAAGCAGGTCCGCGGCACGCTCCTGCTCGATAGTCATCGGGCCGCGATCGCCGCGTTGTCGGCGCAGTGCCAAGCCATCGAGGCCGAACTCGCCAGGCGCATCGGCGACGACGCCGAACTCCGCCGCGTCCTTCACATCCTCAAATCGATCCCCGGCATCGGCGAACGGGTGGCTACGCTCCTCATCACCGACCTACCCGAACTCGGCCAGCGCGATCGCAAGGCCATCGCCAGCCTCGCAGGGCTCGCGCCGCACATCAGCCAATCCGGCGCAGCGCCGCCTCGCGCCGCCATCGCCGGCGGGCGTCCTTGCGTCCGCGCCGCCCTCTACATGGCCGCCCTGGTCGCCGCCCGCCACCACCCCAAGCTCCGCGACGACTACAACGCCCTTCGTCTGCAAGGAAAACCCGGAAAGGTCGCGCTCATCGCAATCGCCCGAAAACTGCTCGTCACAGCCAACGCACTCGTCAAAGCCGACACGC
>NZ_QUML01000081.1:0-995 GCF_010907025.1 Rhodopseudomonas sp. BR0G17
GTATACGATCGATGGCGATACCTTCGATGCGACGGTGCATCTGTGGCCGGGGGCGGATCTGCGCACACGGGTGCGGCTGCGCGGCATCGACGCGCCGGAGCTGAAGGCGCAATGCGCCCGCGAATTGCGGATGGCAGAGGCTGCGACCGAAGCGCTGCGCCGGCTGCTCGCCGAGGGCGAGGTCGCGATCTACAACATCGGGCCCGACAAGTATCAGGGCCGCGTCGTCGCCGACGTCGCCACCAGGCGGACCGCCAACGTCTCCAGCGCGCTGCTCGAAAGCGGCCACGTCCGCGCTTATGGCGGCGGGCATCGGCTGGGCTGGTGCGGCGATAAATGAAGTCTACAATCTTCGAATTGGAAGCGAACAAAGACATTGATCGACTACGAATCGATCAATGAACGCCGGACACTTAAATCAAATCATTGAAATTTTTAGATCCTGGAATTCTGTATCCAAGCCCCTAATGCTTTCATCGCTGGCGGGATCGCGCCCATCGATTAGGGCCCTCATCGTCCTGATGAATCGAACACCCAAATAGTAAATGGCGCTCGAAGTATCGATGACAAAGAACTGTTCACCAGTATAATTGCTTCCCGAACTCCTCCGAATTGAATCGGCGAATCCAGAAACATGATCATCGTAGTGCGCCGCACTCTTGTTTGCCATGTCACGTATCAAACGATTTCGATTATCATATTCTCGCGTTACATCATTGTAATACGCGCGTACTAATAGCCTATCACGCAATGTGTACCGACAAAAATCACCTCCGGGCAGCACGGACCAAGTCTTATAACCAATAATACTACCAACCAAATTTGGCTCAGCTTTACGGGGCTTGGGAGGCCTTGAGAATAGCGAAAGCTCGATGCCGAATTTATCGGCCTGATTAAGCAGCAAGGGCCGCAAGGTCTTCGACTTTCCTGTTGGGTCGAATCCAACGAGTGCGCGAAGCTGCGTTACTATGCCAAGGAGATAATGCCCTTCCCGC
>NZ_QUML01000082.1:0-898 GCF_010907025.1 Rhodopseudomonas sp. BR0G17
GTCCATCGACGTCTTTGAAACCGCTCTTCTGCAACTCAGCTTCTTCATCCTCGAAATGCTCTCTCAACTTTTGAATTATCGTCTCCAATACCAAATAAAGCTCCTTCGAGCTCTCATACCCGTTCAGCTGAAGCAAGCTCGTTGCAAGATTCATTAACTCGCGGTGCTGGTCGTCTATCACTTTGTTCGCAGTGGCCAGCTCCCCCTTCCAACGCACTGCCTCATCGCCCTGACCTGCGAACTCAATCGCCAATCGATCGGCCTTACCGCTGCAAACTCGGTTTCGACCCATTTTCTTTGCCGAATATAACCACTTGTCAGCTCGCTCGATCAGGTCTTCGCGCGAACCGCCCCCTTGGTGCTCAGCTACTCCGATCGAGATCGTGATCTGTCCAATGACCTCTTTGGTAGAGCGCTTGAACAACTTCCGGACCATAATCTGGTTGCGAATCGTCTCTGCAATTGTCACCGCCTGATCAGCGGAAGCACCTGGAAGAATGATTGCAAACTCATCTCCACCATAACGGCCGACGATATCGTCAGATCGACAATGTTTGCGAATCGCAGACACAATCAATCGGAGGACCTGATCTCCAATGGGATGACCATAAGTATCATTAACGAGCTTGAAATTATCGACATCGACAAGCAGCAATGACAGTCGTTCACCAGAGTTATCAGAATGCGCGATCGCTTCATTGAGCGATGCCTCGAAAGAACGGCGGCTCGCAACTCCAGTGACCGAATCTAAGAGCACTTTACGCATTTCTGCATCGAAACGAGCTTGAAGAGCTCGAATATACTCGGCCGATCTCGACAGTTGTTTCTGAAGTTGCATATTAGCATACTGCATGTCTGATGTTAGAGCCACCAGATCTGCGATCGCCCCTCGTAAGTC
>NZ_QUML01000083.1:0-821 GCF_010907025.1 Rhodopseudomonas sp. BR0G17
GCTCGCGATCTTTCCGGCGCGCGTGGAGGGCTCGTAGGCCGGGCCGGTGACTTGCTCGATACCGTGCTGCAGGGTCTCGGTCTTGCCAGCATTCACCACCGCGCCGGCGGCGTCCCGCAGGTAGCTAGGCAGAGACTCGGCGAATGCGCGCTGCTCGGCTTGCTGTTCTTCGACCGATTGCCCGGTGATCTTTCGGGCCGCATAGTCGGCGCCGAATTTGAGCCATGACGGAATCGTGTCCGTCACAAGCCCGACGGTGCCGGCGGCGCCGCGGATCAGACCGCCACCGATCCCGTTGACGACGTCACTGGCCGCGGCGACGACAGCGGCGCCGGCAGATGACCGGATCCGCGCAACGACGTTGCGATTTCGTCGACTGCGTCGTTCTGCTGATCAGGCGACAGCGAGAGGAAACTGTCATCCACACGGATGCGGCGGCCTTCAATGTTGAGTGTGGGCATTATTCGATGCTCCAATTAACGCCTTGGCGTGTCCGGGACGGCGCCGGTTGCTGCTGCCGCGGCGCGGGGCCGGGATTGTTGAGCGTGCCGCCGATGTCCGTGCGCGGAGCCCCGGAGATCTTCTCGACCTCACGGCTCAGGTCACCAAAGGCATCCTGCTTCGCGATCTTCTCCGACCAGTCCGTCTCGAAATCCTCGAAGCCCTTGCCCTTGTTCGTCGCGTCCACCTTCCAAGCCTGGTAATCGCGAGCTCGCTGAAGATCGAGGTTGGCCATGCGTCGCGCCCCCTCGATCCTAATCTTGTTGGCTTGTGGATCGTCGCCGAGACTGGGGAAAATGCGCGTGATGAACTCGCGGTCG
>NZ_QUML01000084.1:0-818 GCF_010907025.1 Rhodopseudomonas sp. BR0G17
CAGCAAGCCAGCGCCGCCGCCTGAGCCGCCGCCACGAATATCCACGCTACCTGGGGTCTTCGCCGGATGCGTACGGCGGACCAGCCACAGCCGTAAGCTGGTCCGGCAGGTCACCCGCGGCGAGCGGACGGACATCTTCCGGACGCGGCAGAGTTCGCTGGAGCCATATCTCGCTCTCCTCGATGGCTTCTGGTCGGACGGCTGCCGAAACGGCGCCGAAATGTGGCGGCTGCTTGGGCGTCGTGTCGGAATGGACGGCACGACGGAAGCGTGCCGCCTCGACGGCGCAGGTGCTCGATCGTGTACCATCGGCGCGCACCATCGCGCGATTAATGACTGTCGCACGCGATCACCTGACGCGATCCGGGACCTTGCTCGTCGCGACCATGGAGACCGCCGTTCCAAAACTCAACGAAGCACGCGACCTTACCGAGCGCTTCCTATCGATGATCCGTGGCAAAGCCGGTGCCGATCTCGATGCCTGGATCACCGCGGCCCGATCCAGTCTGCCGGCCGCGTTTGTTGCGGGCATCACCAAGGACTTGGCCGCCGTGCGCGCCGCCATCACCGAGACATGGTCCAACGGTCAGACCGAAGGCCAGATCACCCGGCTCAAGCTGATCAAGCGCCAGATGTACGGCCGTGCCAAGATCGACTTGCTTCAGGCTCGTCTCGCCGGAGTATCAGCATCACGGTGATCGTCACCAAAATCGCGACAGAGCCCAAAAGGGACCCTGTATCGACGCCCAATTCTTTGACCCCGTATCGGCGCCCAATTTTGGGCGGTCGTGTCCCACCAGGTGGCGTAACTGGGCGGT
>NZ_QUML01000085.1:0-817 GCF_010907025.1 Rhodopseudomonas sp. BR0G17
GTGTAGGTCTGCGGTCCGTTGCGCTTCTGCACTTCGGCATTGACGCCGCGCACGATGCCCTCCGAAACCGCGTGCGCAGTCGCGAGGACCGTCAGATTGACCTGCAGCATGGCGCGGAAAACTTCGTGATGCCGATGCAGCGTGGCGAGCAGATCGGGCGTCGCTTTGGCCATGTAGGGCTGGCTGGCGCGCACCAGCGTGATGGCGCTGATGTAGCGCTTGGTGCGCTCTGTCTTGTCGCTTTCGAGCTGCATCGCTTCGGCGATGTGTCCGGCGCGGACCAGTTCGGTCTCGCGCTCGATCAGCTTCAATAGCCCGTCCATCACCGAGATCAGGGTTTCGGCGAGCTTGCGGGCGTCGGCCGGGGTGGACACCGGCTGTGCGGCGGCGGGCTGAACTTGCTGAGAATGCGTGGAGTTCATGGCGTCGTCCTTTGCGGGTTCAGGAGCGCGCGGCCTGTTGCAGGATCAGCGAGCGGTAGACGTCGCTGGCGATGCCGATGCCGCCGGCCTTGGCGATCATCTGCGAATGCTGTTCGGTCAACATCGAGCGCCAGACGCCGGTTCCGACGGTGTCGCCGAACGGTCCGTCGCCTTTCAGGCCGACCGTCATCTGCGAGAACATGGTGTTGATGAACATCGCCTCGAAGTCGCGGGCGTTGGCCTGCGCCTTTTGCTGGACCTTGGCCGGCACTTTCGACAGCGCTTCGGCGAGCGCGAAGTCGGGACGACCGTTGTAGGTCGGAAGGGTGGGGCCGTAGGTGGTGGCGGTTGTCATCACATCACCTCGATGTCGGCTTCAATGGCGCCGGCAGCCT
>NZ_QUML01000086.1:0-799 GCF_010907025.1 Rhodopseudomonas sp. BR0G17
CTATGAGGCCAAGGGGCTGATCCAGAGCTGGCGCACCGAGGGCAACCAGCGGCGCTATCATCGCTCGGTGCTTCGCCGGATTGCCATCATCCGCGTCGCTCTGCTGGCCGGTATTCCGCTGACGACTATCCACGACGCGCTGATCGATCTGCCGCACGATCGCGTCCCCTCCAAATCCGACTGGGCGCGTTTCGCCAAGGCGTGGCAGGAGATGCTGGAAGCCCGCATCGTCGGCCTGACGCAATTGCGCGACCAGATCACGAGCTGCATCGGCTGCGGTTGCCTGTCGCTGGAGGAATGCCCGCTGCGAAACCCCGGCGACGAACTCGGGCGCAACGGACCCGGACCCAGGCGGCTCGGCGCGAAACCCTGAGACGTCGGAAGCGTCGGGCTGGAGCTGTCGTTGTCGGCCGTGCGCGCCGCACCGGTCGCGGCGCGCGGGCGCGGCTCTCACGCCGACTCGGTCGTCTTTTTCAGCTTGCCGATGCCGAGAATGTCGAGCATCGCCTTTTCGTAGAACGGCTCGCTCTCGCCGCGGCTCATCTTGCGCATGAAGTACTTTTCGAACGCGATCTTGGCGTTGTGCACCCACACGCCGGACGACGACCAGTTGACGTTGCGCGGCGGAAGCTGCGGCTGCGCCACGAAGGCGACGCCGGAATCGCCGAAATCGGCCAGGCACACCGCGTTCCAGGTCGCCTGATGGGTCGGCTCCTGGCCGTCGAGCAGTTGCCGGATGTTGTGCGCGGTCGCGGTCACCATCGACTCGATCATGAAGCCGGTCTTCGGCACGCCGCAC
>NZ_QUML01000087.1:0-765 GCF_010907025.1 Rhodopseudomonas sp. BR0G17
CTATACGACATCTTCCTATTCAGAACCTCCACGACGAAGGAGCCGCCTCACTCATTCCATTGGTGAGCGCGCACCGCAACTCGACATCGACGGAATGCGATAACGCCGCAATACCGCACCGCCGTGCTTCGCCAATACCGCATTGCCATAAGAACGTGGTGTTGCAGTCCGGTATTGCCGCCACCACGCATTGACGTATTGACGCTTTCCTGCACTAGCGCATTGCCGCGCCACCGCAACGCGGGAGCAACGCAACAACGCAATCACACACTGCCGGAATAGCGAACTGCGGCATTGCCGTACGTCTATTATATTGTATGTTAGGCGCTTCGACGAACGACACGCAGGAGGGTGGTGTGCCAAGCATCTTCGCCGTTGCGAACCCCAAGGGTGGCAGCGGCAAGACTACGGTCGCGATCATCCTCGCCGGCGAGTTCGCCAAGCACGGCTACTCGGCCGCAATCATCGACGCCGACCCGCAGGGATCTTCCTACCAGTGGCATGCGTCATCTGTCGCGCGCGGACTGAGCCCGCAGGGTGTCGACCTTGTCCGCGCGCCCGATGAGGCCGCGTTGGTCCAGGCGGTCGAGCGCCTCGCTGGGTACGACGTCGTCGTCATCGACACGCCAGGCTATTACGGCGAGGTCCTTATCCAGTCGGCGCTGAGGGCCGACCTCGTCGTGCTGCCTTGCAAGGTCCACCCGTTCGATGCCTCGCAAGTGGTCCGGACGATCCGCCACCTCGAGCAACCCGCCGCCTCCGCGC
>NZ_QUML01000088.1:0-695 GCF_010907025.1 Rhodopseudomonas sp. BR0G17
AGGCCGCGCAGGCGCAGATCCATGCCCTCAGCGCCACCAAGACATCCGTCGGTCGCCTGGCCGGCTTCCTCAACGACGGCTCGATGTCAGCGAAAACCGCAGAGCTTCTGCTCGCCGACGCCAAGGTGACGCTCAAGGATCTGGCCAAGAGCGAAGACCATCCTTTGCAAGTGTCCGAAATAGAAATCCTGCTATTGCTCAACGTTTCAGATGTCGGTGTCGCGCTGGGAAAACGTGACGACGTGCTGAATGACGCTCAGCGCGCCGTTGCATTGACCGAACGCCTACTGAAAAGCAGTCCCCCGAGTCTCAGCCTCCTGCACCACCTCTATGCCGGACAATTTCGCATCGGCGACGAATTGGCTTACCGAGGTTTGAACGCGGATGCCGAACGCTACTTCAATATGGCTCTGGAAAATGCCCGGGAGGGGCAACTCCGCGAACCGGGAATCGCGCAACGTCGGCTCGACGTCGCATTCGCCCTCAACAAACTCGGCGACATCTACAAACTCAAAAAGGATTGGCAGAAGGCACTGGAGTATTACGGCGAAGGACTGACGATCGCCGGAGGAATGGCCGCAACGTCTCCCATCGAGGTTGCGACACAAAAAAGCCGGATCGCTCAACTCCTCAACGAACGGCAGGATCCGGATGATGACGCGAAAGCGCTCGCGATGTATCGCGATGCGCTGAGC
>NZ_QUML01000089.1:0-691 GCF_010907025.1 Rhodopseudomonas sp. BR0G17
TCGTCGGCTCCTATGTCGGTTCGGCCCACGGCGCCGGCCAGTTCTACTCCCGCGCCGTGACCGAGGCGCGCGAGGCCACTGCTAAGCTCGCCAACGACATGCGCGACGAAGACCTCGATGGTCCGGTCGGATTCGACAGCCAGGCCCAGCGCAAGCGCGAGTTCGCAGCCGACATGGGCCTGCAGGCCCACGCGCTCCGCATGGCGGCCGAGGGCGCCGTTGCCGCCTACGAGCTGGTCATCGGCGAGGCCTGGAAGCCTTTCGAGCGGCAGGCCGAACATGCCGGTGAAACCATCTCCAAGAAGGCCGCCGCAGCCCAGATGACGGCTTTCGACTAGCCATCAGGGCGGGGCTTCGGCCCCGCCTTCTCACATCGAAACGTCCAGGGCCGGTCTTGTGACCGGCCCTTTTTCGTGTCGCCGGCGAAATCAAGAAAAGGAAGGGTTACGCATCGCGCCTGTCGCGGCCCCTCACGGTCCGAGGTTCTGCGGCGGATACGGCGCACGCGCAACGGCTTCGCCGTCCTCCGCTGTGCTGCGGCCCTATCGGGTGCGCGTGCGCCTGGCGCCGCCGCGACGGCCCCCGTGAGGGGCCGCGACAGGCGCGGCCTCCGAATCGGAGGTCCTGAAAATGAGCAGGAAAGAAACAAACCCGCGCGCCCACATCTACGCGCACATCCCTGATCGAATCG